>NZ_JAMYOQ010000021.1:0-105327 GCF_040319905.1 Mesorhizobium sp. M0833
AATACCAGTAGGAAGTCTCAACGCCGAGACCCGCGCCGCCGACGACGATCGGCAACGACAGGGCAAAAATAGTGGCAACGTTGCCACTCTTGCCGGTTCGTCGCAGCCGGCGGACAAACCGCTTCAAGATACGGGCACCCAATTCCATGGAGGTATTTAAAGCAAAGATGGGTGAAGGAACGACTAAGGATTTCACTCCATTTGATGTCCGCTCCTTGGCGCGGCCGGCACAAGTCCGGCGGCCGCTCTCGGCCAACTGCTTGGCGTTGAGCGCGAAACTGGCAAGCCGGCATTCGCCCCCATGGGTGAGATCCGCACCCGAGCGATCCGCAAGCGGCTATGGACGCACGCTAGGAGCATCCTGGGTCGCCGCCAAAGCGCATGAAGCGCCCGGCTTGCCAGCCAGCGAGGCTGGTCAGGCTGCATTCGCAGGAAGGTGATGGGAAATACTGGGGGCAAGGCGCACTGCCGACCTAGCAAATCTGCAAGCCCGGTCAATGATCAACCTTCGACGTTTCGCTGAAGCGCGTTACGCTGAAGCGCGTTATTAATACCTCGCGCTATCCGTAATGGAGGCGAGGCTTCGGCTCAACGCCAGTGAATTGGACTCCGACCTTCTCGTTTTTGCGCCATCGCACAACAGATCGGTAAGCTACCCCGTCGACGGGAACGTACAGAAGAAACTCGGTCGGAATCCTTGTTTCGGCTGGCAACTTCAATTCTGCTCCGCTTGCATGCTGATTGCGCATGGTGCAGCTGATTTCAGAACTTGTGATGCTGATGATGATGGTCGCACGTTTCAAGACGCGTTGCCGATGATCACGACGAGGTTCCGCACCTTCCGGCAATGCTGGTTCCTCCAAGCGCTCCTGACCGCACGGCCTACCGTTATGGCCCTACGATTTGATTTCCATAGCACGATTGAAAGGTGCGGTGAATGAGCGACCCGAGACATAGGTGACGTTTTGTGCCGGACCCATGGGTAACACTTTTGGCATGGCGGAGGTGTTGACGCCTTGGAAAGAGTGTTCGGTGATGGAGGAGCGACTTCGTTTCGTGCCCCGCCTTCTCGATGGAGAAGGCATGAGCAACGTGTGCCGGGAGTTCGGCATCTCGCGTAAGACTGGGTACAAGATCTTCAGTCGCTAAGGATGAGGGGCTTGAGGCCCTAACGGGCCGCTCGCGCCGGCCGGAACCAGTTGCCGGCCCACACCGAGCGGATGATCGTGGAGAGCAAGCGGGAGAAGCCGCACGGGGCGCGTGTGGCCAGCCGAAGTAGCAAAGGACGCCGTCCCCTATGTATTTGGCGACATAGCTGTCATAGCGGGCGACTTCTGTGGCGACCAAGGATCGCTACGCGATTATGACGGAGCGTAAGTCCTCGGGATCGAGCGACGACGCTAAGGCGGCCGATCCCGCGAGGTCGACGAACATGGCCGTGGGGTGCCGCCTTTCGGCCTCATTTGCTTCGCGTTTGGCGCTGCACCGTCGTGAGCATTCCGCGTAGCCGCTTCGCTCGCCGGGAGTGGTTGGTCCGCCTGATGCGAGAGCTCAGCGATGGCGGTCAGGATCTTTTTCCGGTGACCGACAGATTTTATGCCAAGCTCCCGAAGATCATCGTCAGAGAGCCTAGGTAGAATTGCCGGATCAATGTCGTTGTCAATGAATGCGTCGGCTCGCCCTTGGGCAGGTGCGGACGAGCTGCGTCCGCGCTGCACCAAAAACGCTCACAATCCAATTGCCCGGGCTGGCGGTCTTTCGTTGCGAGCGCCGCTGGCTGGAGCTGCGTTAAGTCGATCGGAGGCCAATGGTATTTTCAATGGAACGCTAATATACATGGAACCCCCAACGAGCAGCGCCTGCCAGATACTTGAGGAATGCCATGCGAAGGCTCATCTTCACGGCGATTTGTATCGCCGCCGCAACAGCCGCTAACGCCCATGATTGGTACGAAGATAAGATTGACCCGCAGACCAAATTCAAGTGCTGCGGCGGTTCAGATTGCCGCGCCATAGCTCGGTCTTCGGTGCGGTCCAGGGTAGACGGCGGGTACACCTATTTGCCGCATAATTTCACCATCCCACGGGACCGTGTACAGGAATCCCCGGACGGTCAATACCACATATGCGAAAATAAATATGCTGTAACCAATCAGCTGTATTGGCGTTGCTTCTTCGCACCTCGTGTAGATGTATCTATACTTTTAAAGCATTAATCGGTCGCCGCTTCCGCAATTCACTTCCGCAAGGCGCTAGTCCAATATTTCTGTTCTTCAAAATTGCCGAAGCTCAAGCGCGCGACTGCCCCAGGGATTTCATTGGATACGTCGCGGCTATCGAGAGCCTGCGCGGCCTGGGCGTAACTCCATGGGGCGCTGCCGCGGGTGACTTCTGGGCGCGCTCCGCAATTCGGTGACAGTCCAGATTTTGTCGTGTCGTCGCGGCCGTGGTTGTGTAGATTGGCTACGTGGCCCGCCTTGCACGCATTGTCGTCCCAAGTCCACTCGCCACGTGACGCGAACGCGGTAACGGCTGGCGATTTCGACCACGATGGACGGCCAAGCGATAGGGGATAACTGGCGCGGGATCATCAGCACGGTTCATGCGGGAGCGGCATTCGCCGGATGAGATAGCTGCGGCTGCAGTCTCGAATTTGACGCATCAGCACTTGCAAATCGTCAGCCGAGGTCTTTTGCTCGCGCGTTAGTTGCCCTTGACCGTTGAATGGTTGGCGAACAGATGAACAAGATCGATCGACGGCGGCCAGAGTCAGAAACGGACGCCACCGTAAATGCCGCGAGACTTGGAACTCGGCTGCGTCTCGCCCGCCAGACACGCGGCATGACGCTG
Source organism: Mesorhizobium sp. M0833 (assembly GCF_040319905.1). NCBI lineage: Bacteria > Pseudomonadati > Pseudomonadota > Alphaproteobacteria > Hyphomicrobiales > Phyllobacteriaceae > Mesorhizobium > Mesorhizobium sp. M0833. Next base: position 2,850 of record NZ_JAMYOQ010000021.1, read on the forward strand.
AAGACGCTGGCCGCGGCTGCGAATTGCTCGGAAAGCCTGCTGTCCAAGATCGAGAACGGTAAGGCTTCGCCGTCCCTGCCCATGCTTCACCGTCTGGTCGAGGTTCTCGACACCAACATCGGCTGGATGTTCGAGCAAGTCGACGACGACGAGGCGATCGTATTCCGGGCGGGCGCAAGGCCTTTGATTGCGCTCGACGCGCTACGGCGCGGCGAAGGAATTTCTCTCGAACGCATCATTCCATATTCGCCTGGCCACCTCTTACAATGCAACATCCATCACATCGAGGCGGAGGGCTCGAGCGAAGGTCCGATCCAGCATTCCGGCGAGGAAGTCGGCTACGTGCTCGCCGGGCGGATCGAACTGATCGTCGACGGCAAGAGCCATGCTCTCGCCACGGGCGATGCCTTCGTGTTCAGGTCGGAGTTGCCGCATCATTACCGCAACATCGGCGAGGAACGCGCCAGCATTTTCTGGGTCAATACGCCGGCGACTTTCTGAGCAACGCTCGGCGTTCATTTGGATTGACAAATATTCAAGTCTCTTGAATGCTTGCCTCGTGCCTGTAGCACCAACGGGACCGGCCGAGGTCTGGTCCGCAAGCAAGGGGAACCGAAATGCGTCTGTTCAAACTTCTCGCCGGCTGTGCCGCCGCCGTTGCCATGGGCTCGGCAGCCATGGGATCGGCGCTTGCCGATACGTTCGCTCTCGTCAACATCAACCAGCAGGCCTTGTTCTTCAACCAGATCAACGAGGGCGCGCAAAAGGCAGCCGACGCCGCCGGCGCCAAGCTGGTCATTTTCAACGCCAATAATGTGCCGAGCGCGCAGAACGACGCGATCGAGAACTACATCACGCAGAAAGTCGACGGCATCATTCTGGTCGCCATCGACGTCAACGGCGTCAAGCCTGCGATCACCGCAGCCAAGGCGGCCGGCATTCCCGTCATAGCCATCGACGCGCAGATCCCCGACGGCGACAATATTTCGTTCATCGGCGTCGACAACACCAAGGCCGGCGAGGACATCGGCAAATTCTACGCCGACTATGTGAAGACCGAGATGGGCGGCAAGGCCAAGATCGGTATCGTCGGCGCACTCAATTCATTCATCCAGAACCAGCGGCTCGACGGCTTCAAGAAGGCGGTGACCGAAAGCGGCCAGGCCGTCACCTTCCTCGACACGGTCGACGGCCAGAACGTTCAAGAGACCGCGTTGAGTGCTTCGGAAAACCTGATGACTGCCAATCCGGACATGAACTCGCTCTATGCAACCGGAGAGCCGGCCTTGCTCGGCGCAGTTTCGGCCGTGACCAGCCAGGGCCGCACGGGCGACGTCAAGGTGTTCGGCTGGGATCTGACCAAGCAGGCCGTTCAGGGCATCGACGACGGCTGGGTGGTCGCGGTCGTGCAGCAGGATCCAGCCGGCGAAGGCAAGGCTGCGGTCGAAGCGCTGGGCAAGCTCAAGAAGGGCGAGAAAATCGATCCGATCATCAACATCCCGGTGACGATCGTGACCAAGAAGAATGTCGACCAATACCGCGCGATGTTCAAGTAAACTGCGTTGGCGACCGGGCCGCGGCGCCTTCTGAGGCTGCGCCGCGGATGACTGCAATCGCGTGGAATCCCAGATGAGCAGTGGCCAGACCTATCGGGTGCGGATGAGCGGCATCTCAAAGCGCTACAACGCCATCCAGACGCTCGATGACGTATCGCTGACGCTGAAGCCGGGCGAGGTGCTGGGGCTGGTCGGCGACAATGGCGCCGGCAAATCGACATTGAGCAAGGTGCTGTCGGGAGCTGTGGTTCCCGACGCCGGCACCATCGAAATCGACGGCAAGCCGGTGATCTTCAGCTCGCCGGCGGACGCGCGTGCGGCGCGCGTGGAGATGGTCTACCAGGACCTGTCGCTGTGCGACACGGTCGACGTCGCCGGCAATCTGTTTCTCGGCCGCGAGCCGCGTCGCCGCATCGCAGGTATTTCCTTTCTCGACAAGAAGCGCATGCATGACGAGACGCGCCAGATGCTCGATCGGCTCGGCATCGTCATTGCCGACACGCGACTCAAGGTCGAAAACCTCTCCGGCGGGCAGCGCCAGTCGATCGCGATCGGCCGCGCCGCCTCGTTCGAGCCGGCCGTGCTGATCATGGACGAACCGACGGCAGCGCTTGCCGTGGCCGAGGTCGAGGCGGTGCTCGAACTGATCCGTGCGGTCAGTGCGCGCGGTGTCAGCGTCATCCTGATCACCCACCGGCTGCAGGATCTGTTCCTCGTCTGCGACCGCATCCAGGTCATGTACGAAGGGCGCAACGTAGCCGAGCGGCTGATCGGCGAGACCAACATCGAGGACGTGGTCAATCTGATCGTCGGCCGCAAGTTTAGTGCGCGTTCCGCCACCAACGGCTACCGCGGTGGAGCGCCGGCATGAGCGACGCGATCCACGCCGCCCAGCCCTCACGTGTACGCAAGGGCACCTGGCGCGATGTGCTCCTCGCCAATGGCAGTGTCGTCTCGATCGCGCTGTTCTTTCTGGTCGTCTGCATCATCTTCTCGGTTGCGACCGACGCGTTTCTGACATCGCCCAATCTGTTGAACATCCTGCGGCAGTCGGCGCCCCTGCTGATCGTTGCCGCGGCAATGACTTTCGTCATCACCACCGGCGGCATCGATCTTTCGGTCGGCTCCGTGCTGGCGCTGGTGGCAACGCTGTCGGCGACACTTTTGCAGTTTGGCCTGCCGTGGCCAGTCGTTATCCTCGTCATGCTCGCGCTCGGTGCCCTGCTTGGCGCGGTGCAGGGCTATTTCGTCGCCTATGAGGGCATCCCGTCCTTCATCGTCACGCTTGCCGGGCTTTCGGTGATCCGGGGCGTGGCGCTGCTGATCACAGGCGGCTATTCCATCCCCATCGAGCCCGGAAGCGCTTTCACCGTGCTGGGCCGCGCCTGGTTTCTTGGCGTGCCGGTGCCGGCGCTGATCGCGCTGGCGATCCTGGCGATCGCCTATCTCGCCTTCAACGAGACGCCGTTCGGCCGCTATGTCACCGGCATCGGCGCCAACGCCGAGGCGGTGCGGCGTGCCGGCGTCAACACGCGGCAGACGACGCTCTTCGTCTATGTGATTTCCGCCACCGCGGCGGCCCTTGCCGGCATCATCATTGCTGCCCGGCTTGGATCGGGATCTTCAAATGCCGGACAGGGTTTCGAGCTGGAAGTCATCGCCGCCGTCGTGCTCGGCGGCACCAGCCTGTTCGGCGGCCGTGGAACGATCATCGGCACGGTGCTCGGCGCGCTGACCGTGGCCGTCATCGGCAACGGCCTGATCCTGGCGCATCTGTCGCCCTTCCTGACGCCGATCGTCACCGGAACGATCATCCTGATCGCCATCTGGCTGAACTTCCGCCTGTTCCGCGGCGCCGTGCGGAGCCGTTGAGCCGATGAGTGGTCTGTTCGATGACGCAGCGCCCAGGCAGCGGTTGCCAGTCGGGGTCGAAACCGGCCACGTGATGACCGTGCTCGGCCCGGTTCCGGTCGAGGACATGGGGATAACGCTGATGCACGAGCACATACTGCTCGACGGCGCGCGCAGCTGGAAATGCCCCTGCCATCCCGATGACATGGCGATCGCCGAGCAGCCGGTGAACATCGAGATCATCGGCGAATTGCGCATGAACCCTTACGTCAACCGCGACAATGTCTCCCTCGACGACGCCGACCTGGCGCTGTCGGAACTGCAGCGCTATCGCGCGCTGGGCGGCCACACCGTCGTCGACGCCACCAATATCGGCATCGGCCGTGACCCCGAAAAGCTCGCCCGCATCAGCCGCATGTCCGGCCTCAAGATCGTCATGGGCACCGGGTTCTATCTCGAGCATACCCATCCCGAATGGCTGAAGGCCATGGATGTCGACGCCGTGACCGAGTTCATCGTCAACGATGTCGGCGGCGGCGAGACGCAGCCGCCGATCATGGCCGGGCTGATCGGCGAGGTCGGTGTCAGCAGGGATTTCACCGCCGAGGAACGCAAGTCGCTGCGAGCTTCGGCGCGCGCTTCGCGCATCACCGGCGTGCCGCTGTCGATCCATCTGCCTGGCTGGGAGCGGCTGGCGCACGACGTGCTCGATATCGTCGAGGCCGAGGGCGCCGATCTCCGCCACACGGTGCTCTGCCACATGAACCCGAGCCACGACGATCCCGATTACCAGAAAAGCCTCGCCCGGCGCGGCGCGTTCCTCGAATACGACATGATCGGCATGGACTATTATTATGCCGACCAGGACGCGCAATCGCCCTCCGACGAGGAGAATGCACGCGCCATCGCCGCTCTTGTCGAGGCCGGCTTCGGCGACCGCCTGCTATTGTCGCAGGATGTGTTCCTCAAGATCATGCTGACGCGCTTCGGCGGCTTCGGCTATGGCTATATCCTGAAGCATTTCATACCGCGCCTGAAACGGCATGGCGTCGAGCAGGCGGCCATCGACCGCATGCTGATCGCCAATCCGAAGAGCGTGTTCGCGCGGCTCCAAGCGGCCTAGACTTACGACGGAGTTCAAATGTCCAAGAAGAAGATCCTGCTCGCCGGCGAATCCTGGGTGTCGACCGCGACCCACATCAAGGGTTTCGACCAGTTCCCGACTGTCACCTATCACACCGGCGCCGACGAATTGCTGGGCGCGCTCAAGGCGACCGATTTCGACGTCACCTTCATGCCGGCGCATGAGGCGCAGCGCGGCTTTCCTCAGACGATGGAGGCGCTGTCGGCCTATGACGCGGTCGTGCTCTCCGACATTGGCGCCAACACGCTGCTGCTGCATCCCGACACCTGGGTCCACTCCAAGCCGACGCCGAACCGCCTGCGCCTGCTCCGCGATTACGTCAGCGACGGCGGCGGTCTGTTAATGTTCGGCGGTTATTACAGCTTCCAGGGCATCAATGGCGGCGCGCGCTACCGCAAGACGCCGATCGAGGACGTGCTGCCGGTGAACTGCCTGGCCTACGACGACCGCGTCGAGATTCCCGAAGGCTTTGCCCCGGTGCCGAAACCAGGGTCGACACATCCTATCCTCAGGGGCCTCGGTTCGGACTGGCCGATCCTGCTCGGTTTCAACGAGGTGACACTGAAGGACGATGCGGAAGTTCTGGCCAGCGTGTCGTCGGATTATGGGTCGCTCCCGCTGCTGGTCACCGGCCATTACGGCAAGGGCCGCACCGTGGCCTGGACATCCGATGTCGGGCCGCATTGGCTCCCGCCGCAATTCATCGCCTGGCCAGGTTACAAGACCCTGTTCGAACAGATGCTGGGCTGGGCGACCGGCGAGAGCTGAGCCATGCATGTCCACGTCGTCGGCAATGCCTGCATCGATACCATGTTTCGCGTCGGCCGCCTCCCTGCCGCGGGCGAGACTTTGAATGCCGTGAGCTATGCCGACGGGCTCGGCGGCAAGGGCGCCAACCAAGCGGTCGCAGCAGCGCGGACTGGTGCAGAGGTGACGTTCTGGACGGCGCTCGGCAAGGACCGCGAAGGCACATGGATCAGGAGCCGCCTCGACAGCGAACTGTCAGACCTCGAGGTCAGCGAATTCGAGCTGCCGAGCGACCGCTCGACCATCGTCGTCGATCGAGGCGGCGAGAATTTCATTGTCAGCGGCGTTGCCTGCAGCGAAGCCTTCGATCCGGTGGCGCAAACAGCACTTGTCCGCTGGATCGCTCCCGGCGACATCCTCGTCTGCCAGGGAAATTTGCGTCCCGCCGCGACCGATGCCAGCCTCAGAGCAGCAAAGGAAAACGGCGCACGCACCGTTCTCAACGCCAGCCCGATCGATGCGGCATCCGTTCCCGATCTTGGCCTGGCGGAGTTTTTGGTTGTCAACCAATCCGAGGCGAAAACCCTGACCGGCCGGGATGACATGATAGCAGCAGCCGGCGCGCTGGTAGCCAAAGGCGCAGGCACCGTCGTCATCACGCTCGGCGCCGCAGGCTGTCTGGTGCTTGGCCCGGGCCAGGAAGAGCCGCTTCGTTTGCCGGCGCCGCAGGTCGAGGCGCTCGATACCAGCGGCGCCGGCGATGTGTTCTGCGGCTGTCTCGCCGGCGGGCTTTCGCGGGGCATGTCGGTCACCTCGGCGCTGGAGCTTGCGCTGGCGGCCGCCGCAATCGCCGTGACACGGCCGGGCACGCTGATATCCTGTCCTTCCGCCTCCGAGATGGCGGTGCTCATCGATCAAATGGAGCTCTCATGACCCAGATCGGCCAATCCGGCGGCGACGCACTCTTGCATCTTTTCGGCCGCACCAAGGTAGTGATCGGCGTCGTTCACCTGGCGCCCCTGCCCGGCGCGCCGCGCTATGACGGCGAGGCCGTGGAAGTGATCTACCAGCGCGGGCTCGAGGACGCCAAAGCCTATCTCGACGGCGGCTGCGACGGCGTCATCGTCGAGAACCATGGCGACATCCCTTTCGCCAAGCCTGACGATATCGGGCCGGAGACGGCGGCCTATATGGCGGTCGTTTCCGACCGCATCCGCCGCGAGCTCGGCAGACCGGTCGGCATCAACGTGCTGGCCAATGCCGCGATCCCGGCTTTGGCGATCGCCAGCGCTGCCGGCGCCGGTTTCGTCCGCGTCAATCAATGGGCGAACGCCTATGTCGCCAATGAGGGTTTTGTCGAAGGCGAGTCGGGCCGCGCGGCGCGCTACCGCGCCAGGCTGCGCGCCAACGGCATTCGCATCTTCGCCGATGCCCATGTCAAACACGGCGCACATGCCATCGTCGCCGACCGTCCGGTGGAGGAACTAGTCAAGGATCTGGTCTTCTTCGACGCCGATGCCATCATCGCGACCGGCCAGCGCACCGGCCACGCCGCGGATTTGGGCTACATAAGCATGATCAAGCAGGCCGCCGGCCTGCCGACGCTGGTCGGAAGCGGTGTCACGGCGGACAATGCCAAGGATATCCTCGCCAGTGTCGACGGGGTCATCATCGCCAGCGCGCTGAAGCACGACGGCGTCTGGTGGAACCAGGTCGACTCTGCTCGAGTAAAGGCGTTCATGGGTGGTCTGAAGCGATAGCTGACTTCAACCGCTTAGCCCACCGCCCGGGCCACCTCTGTCAGAGACGACGGACAGGCCCAGGATACTGCGCGACCAGATCGTCGATGGTCAGCAATGTGATGCCTTCCACAATCGATTGAGCAATCAGGATCCGATCGAAGGGGTCCTTGTGGATGGGTGGAAGCCCATCCACCGCAATGGCATGCTCGCCGGTGATTGGCAGCTCATGATAGCCATTGTCTATCAGCCCCCGACGTAAAAGACGCGCATCGACCCTAAAGTCAGGGCGGCCCAGACCGCGTTTGATGGCAATCTCCCAGAGGCTTGCGGCGCTGAAAGTCAGGTGGTTGTCGACATTCTCGATTTCGGCGAGGGCGGCGGACGGGAGCTTCTCGGGCTCGCCCGCCGCCCAGAGCAGAAGATGGGTATCGAGCAGAAGTTTCATCCATCGCCGCCAAACAGCTTCTCGATTTCCTCAGCGGCCATCCGATCAAAGTTGTCCGGAACTGAAAACTCCCCGGCCATAAACCCAACGCGACGCATTTCGCCGGCCGCAGGTGCGTTTATGGCAACGACCTTGACCATCGGCTTGCCGGATTTCGCGATAATGAAGGATTCGCCTTTGGCCGCCCTGTCGATAAGACGAGACAGATGCGTCTTGGCCTCGTGAATATTGACGGTGCGCATTGCGGGCTCCCGACTTAGTCTATGAAACTTAGTCTAATTGGGCCCGGTTTTCAAGTGTCTGTCTCTCCGCGAATAGGATGGGAACCAATTGCCCATTCCCTCGACCAAAAGCCGTGGCCGATCTTCGCGCTGGGCGGAGGCCAATGGCGCAATCGATGCGATTGAAATGGGCAATGCCCGAAAACTAGCGCGTCGAGGCCTACGCTCTCGACGCCCCGCATCGGCATCACCGCCGTTCTCCACACGCAGGGCTCCGCGATGACCCACCGTCCGCACCTGCACATGATCGCGCCGGGCGGCGTCGCCCGGCTCGATCGATGATGGTCGAGCGGCTACTAGGCCGGCAACGCGCCGGATCTCTTGGCCGTCCAGGTGGCGATATAGTCCATCAGGCCAGGATTGAGGCAATCATAAGGTTCGAGCCCGATCGACTTCAGCTGTGACCTTATACCGTCCATGCGGCTCGGATCGACACCGGATTCGATGATCGACGAGACAAAGGCGGTGAAGCCCGGCGGCGACCAGCCGTCTTCCTGGAAGCGTTCCGGATGAATGAAGGACAGGCCCTTGAACGCGTGGTCGCGCTCGACCGGGCCGTGCATGTGGACGCCGCAGCCGGTGCAGGCATGGCGCAGGATCAGCGCGCCCGGATCGACCACCTTCAGCTTGTCGCCGTTTTCGGTCACCGTCACGTCGTTTGTACCGGCAACCGCCACGATCGAGAACAGCGCGCCTTCCGGCTTCCAGCATTTGGTGCAGCCGCAGGCATGGTTGTGGGCGATCTGGCCCTTGACCTTCACCTTGACCGGGTTGCTGGTGCAGGCGCAGACCAGCGTGCCGCCGGCAAAGTCGGGCTTTTCCCGTGGCAGGCCATTGTCGATTTTAGGATGCAGTTTCTCCGGCATTTTTGTCTCCTCCCGTGTTGAACATGTGCATTTTCGGCCGCTGGCTGGTTAGCCGGCGGCTTTCTCCTCCTCAGTAAACCACCACGCTCCTGATCGACTTGCCTTCATGCATCAGGTCGAAGCCCTTGTTGATGTCCTCGAGCTTCAGCGTGTGGGTGATCATCGGATCGATCTCGATCTTGCCGGCCATGTACCAGTCGACGATCTTCGGCACGTCGGTGCGGCCGCGCGCGCCGCCGAAGGCGGTGCCCATCCAGGTGCGGCCGGTGACCAGCTGGAACGGCCGCGTCGAGATCTCCTGGCCGGCGCCGGCAACGCCGATGATGACCGACTTGCCCCAGCCGCGATGCGACGCTTCAAGCGCCTGGCGCATGACCTTGGTGTTGCCGGTGCAGTCGAAGGTGTAGTCGGCGCCGCCGATCTGGTCGGCGCCGCGCTTGGTCATGTTGACGAGATGAGCCACGATGTCGCCATCGATCTCCTTCGGATTGACGAAATGCGTCATGCCGAACTTCTCGCCCCATTGCTTCTTGTCGTTGTTCACATCGACGCCGATGATCATGTCGGCGCCGGCAAGGCGCAGGCCCTGGATGACGTTGAGGCCGATGCCGCCGAGGCCGAACACAACCGCCGTCGCGCCTTGCTCGACCTTGGCCGTGTTGATCACAGCGCCGATGCCGGTGGTGACGCCGCAGCCGATGTAGCAGATCTTGTCGAAGGGCGCGTCGGCATTGACCTTGGCCACCGCGATCTCGGGCAGCACGGTGAAGTTGGAAAAGGTCGAGCAGCCCATATAGTGGAACAGCCTGTCCTTGCCGATCGAGAAGCGCGAGGTGCCGTCGGGCATCAGCCCCTGACCCTGGGTGGCGCGGATGGCGGTGCACAGATTGGTCTTGCGCGACAGGCAGGACGGGCACTGCCGGCATTCCGGCGTATAGAGCGGGATGACATGGTCGCCCTTCCTGACCGAGGTGACGCCCTTGCCGATATCGACGACGACGCCGGCGCCCTCATGGCCAAGGATCGCCGGAAACAGGCCTTCCGGGTCGGCGCCCGACAGCGTGAACTCGTCGGTGTGGCAGATGCCGGTTGCCTTGATCTCGACCAGCACCTCGCCATCGCGAGGACCCTCGAGGTCGACCTCCATGATCTCCAGCGGCTTTCCGGCGGCGACAGCAACAGCGGCGCGCGTTTTCATCAGGCAATCCTCCCAAGACAACCCATAGAGTTTCACATTCCGGCATTGCTGCGGATCATCTCGGAGTCGAAGACCGCAACACGCTCATTCATCGCCGTATTCCCACGAAAAGGCATAGGACTAAAGCAGACACGCAAGTCCACTTGCAGGGCTTTGATAAATCTTGTGGGGTCCGCTAAGCTCATTGTGGGCACCTTGAATTCGCGCTGGTCCGGGAACAATCGGACTTTAGTGCAAGAACAGGCAGTTTTATCGATGACGAGCGCGGTGCCAGGCACTCTCGCGGCCTTTTTGTGCCTTTTTTTCCAGACCGCCGACGTTGCGGACGTGATGGCCCAGGAAGTGACGGCCAAGCAACCGGTCGCAACCGACAGGCCGGAAAGAAAGATAACCGAAATCAGAATAGGTTATTTGCGGGCCTACGCGCCGCAACTGGCGCTTTCCCTGCTGGACCTGCCGCCACGCGACGAAGGTGTTGCCGGCGCCAATGTGGCGATCGGCGACAACAATACGACAGGGAAGTTCCTCAGCCAGAAATTCAGCCTCGACATAACCGAGATCAAGCCGGACGCCGACGCGGCCCAAGCCTTCAACGATCTGATTGCCAAAGGTGACCGCTATGTTGTCGCGGACCTCTCGGCCAAGCAATTGCTGTCGATCGCAGATATCGCCCGCGACAAGGGCGTTCTGGTCTTCAATGTCGGTGCTACCGACGACAGCCTGCGCGAGGAAGACTGCCGCATAAATATCTTCCATATCGCGCCGACGCGAAGCATGCTGGCTGACGCGCTGGCGCAGTATCTCGTGGTAAAGAAATGGCCGAATTGGGTGCTGCTCTACGGTTCGCATGAGCAGGATCATCTATATGCGGACGCGTTGCGCCGCGCGGCGGCCCGCTTCGGCGGTCAGATCGTCGCCGAGAAGGAGTTCAAAGACACCGGCACGGCGCGCCGCACCGACACCGGCGCCACGCAGATACAGCAGCAGATTTCCGTGTTCACGCAGGATCTGCCGGAGCATGACGTGGTGCTTGTCGCCGATGAGAGCGAGGTGTTCGGAACTTATGTGCCCTACCGCACCTGGACACCACGGCTGGTCGCCGGCACGGCCGGCCTTGTCGCGTCGTCCTGGCATCCCGCGAGCGAGCAATGGGGCGGCATTCAGATGCAGAGCCGTTTCCTGAGGACGACCGGCCGGCGAATGCTGTCCAAGGATATGTCGGCCTGGACGGCGGTGCGGGCGGTGGGCGAAGCCAGCACGCGGACCAATGGCGACGATCCGAAGAAGATCGGCGACTACATCCGCTCGGACGATTTCTCGGTCGCCGCCTTCAAGGGACAGAAGCTGACCTTCCGCAAATGGAACCATCAGCTTCGCCAGCCAATCCTGCTCGGCGACACCAAATCCGTCGTCTCGACATCGCCACAGGAGGGTTATCTCCACCAGATCTCCGAGCTCGATACGCTCGGTATCGATCAGCCGGAAACGAAATGCGTTCTTAAGTAGAACCATCGGGAGGAATCTTCGTGCAGAGACGAGCTTGCGCACTCGCCATTCTCGCAACCGGCTTCATGGCCAATCCGGCGTGGGCTTACACCGTTTACGTCTCCAACGAGAAAGACAATACGATAACGGTCGTCGACACGGCGACGATGCAAGTGGTGAAGACCGTCGAAGTCGGCCAGAGGCCGCGCGGTATCACCATCTCGCATGACGGCAAGTTCATCTATTTGTGCGCCAGCGATGACGATACGATCGAAATCATCGATACCGGGACGCTGCAGATTGTGGGCACGCTGCCATCCGGCCCGGATCCCGAACTGTTCGTGCTTTCGCCCGACGGCACCACGCTCTACGTCGCCAACGAGGACGACAATCTCGTCACCGCGATCAACATCGAGCGCAAGCAGGTCATGACCGAGATTCCCGTTGGGGTGGAGCCTGAAGGCATGGCTATCAGTCCCGATGGCAAAACCATGGTCAACACCTCCGAAACCACCAGCATGGCGCATTTTATCGACACCGACAGCCATGAGGTGACCGACAATGTCCTGGTCGACACGCGTCCGCGCTTTGCGCAATTCAAGCCCGACGGATCACAGATCTGGGTCAGCGCCGAAATCGGCGGCACCGTCAGCGTCATCGATAGTCTCAAGCGCGAGGTGGTGAAGAAGATCCAGTTCGCGATTGCGGGACTGCGGCCCGAAACCATCCAGCCGGTGGGCATCGCGATCAGCGCCGACGGCAAGAAGGCCTATGTCGCGCTCGGCCCGGCGAACCATGTCGCCGTCATCAATACCGAAACCTACGAGGTGGAAAAATACATCCTGGTTGGCCAACGCGTCTGGCATCTCGACTTCACACCCGATCAAAAGACGCTGATCACCACCAACGGTAATTCCAACGACATCACCTTCATCGACACGGCGACGGACGAGCCGGTTCAATCGGTAACGGTCGGCCAGCAGCCTTGGGGCGTGGCCATATCGCCTCACTAGACCGCAGCGATTATCAGGGAGGCCGACATGACAAATCTTTGCCGCGGGGATGTTGCAAGCCCACGAGAAAACCAGCGCGCCCCGAAGGAGCCATCGGCATGCGGCATGTGAGGACAAGCGGACCTGGAGAGGAGGTGGCGGCACTCGACGTTGCCGGCGTCAGCCATTCCTATGGTACGAAGCGGGCGCTCAACGACGTCTCATTCTCGATCGCGCCAGGAACTTTCACCGTTCTGCTCGGCCTCAACGGCGCCGGCAAGACAACTTTGTTCTCACTGATCAGCCATCTTTACGGCACGCGCCGCGGATCGATCCGCATCTTCGGCCATGACGTCGGCCGCGCTTCGGGCGAAGCGCTCAGGCGTGTCGGCATCGTGTTCCAGGCACGCACGCTCGACCTCGACCTCAGCGTCCACCAGAACCTCTCCTACCACGCCTCATTGCATGGCATCGGCGGACACCAAGCCCGGCAGCGCATTGCCGCGCTGCTGGATACAGTCAACATGCAGGGCCGTCAGCATGACAAGGCACGCAGTCTTTCCGGCGGCCAAATGCGGCGCATCGAGATCGCGCGGGCGCTGCTCCACCGCCCTTCCCTGCTGCTGCTCGACGAGGCGACGGTCGGTCTCGACATCCAGTTGCGTGCGGGCATTTTGGCCACCATCCGCAAACTCGTCGAAACCGAGGGCATCGGTGTGCTGTGGGCGACGCATCTGATCGATGAGGTCGACGACAGCGACCATGTCGTCGTGCTGCGGCAGGGCGACCTGGTTGCCAAGGGTAAGGTGGCCGATGTCGTTGTGACGAGCGGTGCCAGTTCGATCCGCGACACCTTTTCCAGGCTTAACCGCATCGAAACAAGCGGCATCGCGGAGATGTCGCCATGAGCGCTCCCGCAATGCCCGCAAAAGTCGCCGCCCTCACGCCGGTGAAGTTCGAACAATTTGGGCTCCGTCACTACCTCATTTGCCTAAAGGGGATCGTCGTGCGGGAGTGCCTGCGCTTCCTGCACCAGCGCGAGCGCTTCATATCCTCGCTGGTTCGGCCGCTCGTCTGGCTGTTCATCTTTGCCGCCGGATTCCGGCAGGTGCTCGGCGTATCGATCATCCCGCCCTACAAGACCTACGTGCTCTACGAGGTCTACATCACGCCGGGCCTGTGCGGCATGATTCTGCTGTTTTCGGGCATGCAGTCTTCGCTGTCGATGGTCTATGACCGCGAAATGGGCAACATGCGCACCCTGCTGGTCAGCCCCTTCCCGCGTTGGTTTTTACTGATCTCGAAGATGCTCGCCGGTGTCGCCGTGTCGATCGCGCAGGTTTACGCGTTCCTGATCGTTGCCTGGTTCTGGGGCGTCAAGGCGCCGCCGCTTGGCTATCTCACCGTGCTGCCGGCGCTGTTCCTGTCAGGTATGATGCTGTGCGCGCTCGGCATGGTTTTGTCCTCGATGATCAAGCAGCTCGAAAACTTCGCTGGCATCATGAACTTCGTCATCTTTCCTGGCTATTTCGCTTCTCCGGCACTCTATCCCTTGTGGCGTATCCAGGAGGCTAGCCCCCTGCTCTACAAGATCTGCCTTGCCAATCCGTTTACTTACGCCGTCGAACTGATCCGCTTCGCCTTCTACGGCCAGGTTGAGTGGCTGGCGCTGGGCGTCGTTGCCGGCTGCACGCTGCTGTTCCTTGCCGCCGCCATCATCGCCTACGACCCTTCGCGCGGCCTGATGACCCGCAAACAGGACACGGGAGGAAATACCTGATGGCACGAATGAGCCTTGTTCGCGGCCTGGCTCTGGTTGCCATGCTCGCGCCGGGCATCACCGCCATGGCAGCCAACCCCGATCCAGACTGGCCCTGCATGCAGCGCAAGGTGCCGCAACTCTCGCTCGGCCAGATCTGGAGCGGACCGGACCTTCCTTCAGCCGCGAAGGACTGGTCGAAGGACCCCACGATCTCCGCCCTGATCGAGGAAGTGGCAGCTCGCCGGATGCCGATTGCGGAAGCTCAAAAGAAGATCAGGGATTTCGCGGCCTCCTTGCCTGCAGAACAGCTTGCACCCAAAATGGCGATGCTGGTGCAAGGCATGTTCGATCACCTGGACGCCGAGCGCTCGCAGGTGATTTCGGGCATTTCCCGCTACGCCCACAAGCAGCTCGAAATGGCCGCCGCGTTGCGCAAGGAAGGGTCCGATGTCGATGCGTTGCGGGCAAAGCCGGATGCAGATCCCGAAGAGATCGATCGGCGAACCGAAAAGCTGAAATTCGCAACGCGAATTTTCAATGAACGCGTCCAATCACTGACTTACGTCTGTGAAGTGCCGACGATCATCGAGCAGCGGCTTTATCAATTGTCCAAGGTCGTCTCGGAAACGCTTGGCGCGGAGAAATAGAACCCATTCGATTTGCGGATCTCACGAACCCCGGCCGGGCAGCACCCGCCAGCGCCGCACGACATAACCGGGATGCGTCTCGATCCACTGGGCGACCAGCGACTGCGCCTGCATGAACGCGGTCCCGGGATTCATCGCCAGGCCGTCCACCATCTGTTCGCGTTGTTCGCAGGTCTGCGGCACAGCCGTCAGGCAGACCATCATAACGAGCGTGTAAAGCATTGCCCCTTGTCCCCATCGAATCCCCAACCCCATGCCGGGAGGTTTCCGTGATACCCACCAGTCTGCAGGGGTCGCACATACAGATCGCTTACCGGTGCTGAAAGGGCGCGGCCCCCGCTCTTTCGCGCTGCAATATAACATACCGCTAATCTAACGCCAACGACGGCAGGGCGTTTCTCCGGAGTGATCGGGTCAGGTTACGCCGCGCCAATGTGGTGCCGATGTTTCCAGCGTCGATGATTCCGATCTTCACGGGTGTTCATCGATGTCCCGTCAAACCGGCAGCCCTAGTTGCTTTCGCAGGCTTTTGTCGAATGCGGATGCGGGGACGAAACGGCGCAGGAAACTGACTTGGCGCGCCATTTTTCCAGCCGCATAGCGCCCCTTCGGAGCGGGATCGGTCGCAGCCGCCAAAACGGTCCTGGCCACCACTTCCGGCGCATCGCCTTTTTCCATTGCTTTGCGCACAGCTGCATTCATGCCGGCGCGCGCAGAGTCGTAGATATCGAGCAACTGATCCGGCCTGGCGAGATTTTCCTCAAATGAGGTGCGGGTATAGGCGGGCTCCACCAACACGACGCGAATTCCGAAAGGACGCAGTTCGTGGTCGAGCGATTCGGAATAGCCCTCAATGGCATGCTTGGTCGACGAATAAAGCGCGAAATAGGGAGCTGGAATGAACCCCTGCACCGAGCTCAAATTGACGATTCTGCCCTTGCCTTGACGGCGCATTGTCGGCAGGACCGCTTTGGTTACTCGCATAACGCCAAAGACGTTCACGTCAAACAGCGACTTGGCCTGGGCCATCGAGGACTCCTCCGCGCCACCAAGCAGGCCAACGCCGGCATTGTTGACGAGCAGGTCGATGCGCCCGGTCTCGGCCAGCACGTTCTGTACAAGTTTTGCCACGGACGCGTCATCGGTCACGTCGCCGGTCAGCATGGTAATGCCGTCGGATCGTTCGGCGACCGCGCGACGGCTGGTTCCGAACACGCGAAAACCTGCGTTCTTCAGGGCTTTGGCCGTTGTGTGCCCGATGCCGCTGGATGCCCCGGTCACCAGGGCGACGCCTAGATTGGTCCTGTTCATGAAGGTCACATCTTTCTTCGTGTTTGCATTGGCGGGGGAGAAGCGCGAAAGGTCGGAGCGAAAGGCGTCAATCATGAGCGCCTCCGGTGCTCGCGCCGGCCAGATCATCCGTCCAGCGCCGGAACAGCGCGCTGGCATTAACGCCTCCGAAGCCGAAGCCATTGGAGATTGCGTAGTCCATCGCCATCGGCCGGGCATGGTTTGCGACGAAGTCGATCCCGTCGCCGGCCGGATCGGGAGCGCTCAGATTGAGGGTCGGCGGTGCCATCTGATCCCTGAGCGCCAGGATTGCGAAGATAGCTCCGAGCCCGCCAGCGGCTCCGAGCAGGTGTCCGGTCGCCGATTTCGTTGCACTGACAGCTATCGCGAAATCGCGCCCGAACACGCTCTTGATTGCTTCGATCTCACCCAGGTCGCCTACCGGCGTAGAGGTCGCATGGGCATTGAGATGACGAACCTCGCGGGGCGAAATCCCTGCTTGGGCGATTGCGATCTCCATGGCCCGGCGCGCACCGTCGCCGTCCTCGGGACCGGAGGTGACGTGATGAGCATCAGCCGTCGTGCCGTACCCGACAAGCTCGGCCAGCGGTCTTGCGCCGCGCGCCAGGGCGTGGCTCAATTCCTCGATGACCAGCATGCCGGCTCCTTCGCCCATGACGAAACCGTCCCGCGACTTGTCGAACGGTCGGGAGGCCTCATCAGGACGGTGATTAAAGGAGGTCGAAAGAGAGCGTGCCGCGGCAAACCCACCGAGGCTGACGATATTCATGCATGCTTCCGTCCCGCCGCACACGGCAATATCGGCTTCGTTGGCGCGGATTAGGCGAGCGGCATCGCCGATCGCCTGAATGCCGGCCGCGCACGCCGTCACCGGTGCACCGAGCGGACCTTTGAAGCCATAGCGGATCGAGACGTGGCCTGCCGCGAGGTTCACCAGGAACGACGGCACCGTAAAAGGTGATAGACGGCGGACGCCGCGTCGGTCGACCGTGCGCACCGCCTCGGTTATGGCCGGGAATCCGCCGATGCCCGAGGCGATGATCGTGGCCGTGCGCAAGCGATCCGCTTCCGAGATGGGTGCCCATCTTGCTTGGGCGAGCGCCTCTTCTGCCGCCGCCAAGGCAAACAGAATGAACCGATCTACCTTGCGCTGATCCTTCGGCGGAAAGACGGCATCCGGATCGAAACCAGCCTCCGGATCTTCTTGTGTGGAGGGCACCACCCCGCCGACCTTCGCCGGCAGGTCGCCCACCATATCATCCGCAAGCCTCCGGATACCCGAGCGGCCGGCCAGGAGACGCGACCAGGACGCCTCGATATCGGCAGCAAGGGGCGTGACCGCTCCCATGCCCGTAACAACAATCCGTCGCATCTATTTCCCTATCAGTTCGGGCGCGCCGCGGGCGCCGCAACGCCGCTCAAGCGCCGGCTGCTTCGCGAACCTGATTGGCCGCCGCATCCAGAAAGGCCTGCGCAAGCTCAGGATCGTTGATGACGCGCGATAACATCAGCGCACCGACCATCGTCGAGAGAATGGCCATGGCCTTGCCATCGAAGTCCCCGCCATTGGTCTCAGCGATGAAACGGCCGAGGATTTCGAGATGCTCCTTGATCCCGGCTTCGAACGGCGCTTTCACGTCCTTGCCCTGTCTGGCGGCATCCGAGCCGAGCGCCACGATGGGGCAGCCGTCCATCTTTTCTCCGCGATGATCCATACTGAGGTAAAACGCGATCACCGCGCCAAGCGGATCATCAGGGTTTGCCGCAGTCGCGGCCGACCATCGACGGGTGGCGCTCTCCATCGCCCGCCTGGACGCCTGCGCCGCCAGGTCGTCCTTGGATGCGAACTGCTTGTAAAACGCGCCTTGGGTCAGTCCGGCACCCTTCATCAGATCCTTAAGGCCGATACCATCGAACCCGCGCTCCCGAAAAAGGCGGCTTGCCACGTTGATTACGGTTTCGCGGTTTTCCGCGGCCTGGGTACGACTTACGCGCATCGTTAGCTTCCTTTTTGGATTGCATTCGTAATCTATAAATCATATAGAGGTCGAACGCAATCTAAAAAGGAGATATGAGATGATCCGCAAAACCCTGAGCGCATCGCTCCTGGCCGCGCTGTTTCTTGCGACCCCGGCTTTTGCCGAGGAAGCCACCATCGGACGCCCGATCGAGGGCGGCAGCCTGCACGAGGGAGACCTTGACATGGTGGTCTACTACGTCCCGGCCGACGGCGACCTCTTGGAGGTCACCGCCACCTTCGCGCCGAAGACCGGGGGCGTTCCGCTGCGCGTCGTAATGGGTCTCGCCGACGACGACTCCGTGGCCTTTTCCATGCCGGGTCACCAGGGCTCGCTCTACGCGTTCTCAAGGTCCGGGGATAAGGTGACGGTCTCGACCGGGACCGACACGCATCTGGGAGCCGACGCGACAATACGCTAAGCCGAAGTTCAGACCGCAACCTGCGTGCTACTGGCCGTTGGCTCTCGCGTCCGCGCGGCTCGCCACATGGTGCCTCGATCACGCCATCGAATAAGTTTGGGGGCAAGCGTTTTGCCTGGACCGCGCGCCCTAACTGGCGCGACCTCCAGTGTTCGGTTCCTCATGCGGATAGAGCTTGCCGAACAGGGGCAGGTACATCGCGCCCTTGCGCATCAGAAAATCGTGGAAGGTCGCCATCGCCGGCGAGATAGCGTGATCGCTGCGCATCACCGAAAACCATTGCCGGCGGATCGGCATGCCGACAACGTCGAGGATAACCAGCCGGCCGGCTTCGGTTTCGGCAGCGATGGTGTGGGCAGAGATGAACGCGATGCCGAGCCCGGCCATCACTGCCTGCTTGATGGTCTCGTTCGAGTCCATCTCGACGCCGAGATCGTCGATGCGGCCGGGCACGTCGCTCAGGAATATTTCCAGTGAGATGCGCGTTCCGGAGCCGGACTCGCGAATGAGGAAATGCTCCTCGGCGATCCGCTCCTTGGAAATGTCGCGTGCCGACGCCAGCGGGTGGTCGGGCGGTGCGATGATGACCAGCGGGTGATCGCCGAAGACCGAAGCACGCACAGGGATTTCCTTGGCCGGGCGTCCCATCAGCGCGATATCGATGTCGTGGTTCTTCAGATTGTCGATCGTCTCGGCGCGGTTGCCGATGGCAAGGCGCATGTCGATATCGGGATGTTCCTTCATGAAGGCGGCCATCAGCCGCGGCGCGAAATATTTGGCCGTGGAAACGACGCCGAGCCGCAAGCTGCCGGCGCGCACGCCCTTGATCGCATCCATCTTGTCTTCCAGCAGACGAAGCCGCTCCTCGATGGCCTGTGCCGTTTCGACGAAGGCCAGCCCTGCGGCAGTGGGACGCATGCCGTCCGACGTCCGGTCGAACAAGGCCAGTTGGAACTCCTCCTCCACCTGCCGCAACTGGATCGTCACCGCTGGAGGAGATAGGCCTAACACCTTGGCCGCGCTGACGATTCTTCCGTGGCTGATGATTGCCTGAACGGTCTTGAATTGCTTAAGCGTGAGGTTTCTCATATGGCATACTAAAATTTTTTTACTGCCTGAGTAAAGTTATTGAATTTTACTTATGCAGCGTCGTTTGTTCTCCTTTCCCAATCCGGCCGACCCCAGGAGAGGCGGCTGGATCGGGAGGTTACGATGCCAGCGGCAACGCTCGACGCTTTTCTGAACTCCTATCTTGGCGAGCCGGACGAACTGCGCTCCGCGGTCGTAGCGACCATCCGTCAGCTGACGCAGGCGGCCACCACGATCCGCAGCACCATCAATCAAGGGGTGCTCGGCACGGCCTTTGCCGGAACCCGCGGCGCCAATGCTGACGGCGACATCCAGAAGGATCTCGATGTCTTTGCCGATGACATCTTCCTCGACGCCATGCGCCACGCTCCGGTCGCGCTCTACGCTTCCGAGGAACTGGAGCAGCCGGTGCTGCTCGACAGGCAAGCGGCTCTTGCCATCGCCATCGACCCGCTCGACGGCTCATCCAACATCGACACCAACGTGTCGATCGGAACGGTCTTCTCGCTCCTCCCTGCAATTGGTGCGCCGGATAGGAATCCGGCCGCCTCGTTTTTGCAGGCAGGCGTGAACCAGCTGGGCGCCGGTTTCTTCATCTACGGGCCGCAGCTGGCGCTGGTTCTGTCGCTCGGCAGCGGCACCCATGTCTTCGTTCTCTCGACCCGGCTCGGCACCTTCGTCCAGGCCTACGAGAGCCGGATCATCCCACAGCGAACCCAGGAGTTCGCCATCAATGCCGCCAACTACCGGCATTGGGACGAGGCGGTGCGGCTCTACATCGACGACTGCCTTGAAGGCACCGAAGGCCCACGCGAGAAGGACTTCAACATGCGCTGGATCGCCTCCCTGGTCGCGGACTGCTACCGCATATTGATGCGCGGCGGCGTATTCCTGTATCCGGGCGACAAGCGCAAGACTTACCGCCAGGGGCGACTGCGCCTCGTCTATGAGGCAAACCCGATCGCCTATCTCGTCGAACAGGCGGGCGGTGCCGCCACCGATACGATCACCCGCATCCTCGAAATCGAACCAGAGAACCTGCACCAGCGCGTGCCCATGGTTTTCGGATCGGCGCGCGAAGTCGCGCGCATCACCCGCTACCACACCGAGCCGAGCGCCATCGGCGAGCGCGCGCCGCTGTTCAGCCGCCGCGGCCTTTTCAGGGCCTGAACACCATGTCGGCAAAGCACCCCATCATCACCATCACCGGGTCGTCGGGCGCAGGCACCACCTCTGTCAAGCGCATCTTCGAACTGATCTTCCGGCGCGAGAACATCGGGGCCGCCTTCATCGAAGGCGATGCTTTCCATCGCTACGACCGCGCCACGATGAAGGCGAAGGTGGCCGAGGAGGAAAAGGCGGGCAATCCGAACTTCACCCACTTCCATGCCGAGGCCAATGAATTGGCTATCCTAGAAGAGGTCTTCGAGGAATATGGCCGCCGGGGAACCGGAAAGACCCGCACCTACATCCATGACGAGGATGAGGAGAAGCAGTACGGCACGCCGCCGGGACATTTCACCGAATGGCGCGAATTCCCGCCGAGCGACCTGCTCTTCTACGAGGGCCTGCATGGCTGCGTCGTCACCGACAAAATCAACCTGGCCAGGCACGCTGACCTTAGGATCGGCGTGGTGCCAGTCATAAATCTGGAATGGATCCAGAAGATCCACCGCGACCGCGCAACGCGCGGCTATTCCACAGAGGCGGTGATGGACGTGATCTTGCGGCGCATGCCGGACTATGTCCGCTACATCGTCCCGCAGTTTTCGCAGACCGCTATCAACTTCCAGCGCGTGCCGATCGTCGACACGTCCAATCCGTTCATCGCACGCTGGATTCCGACGCCCGACGAATCGATGCTGGTCATCCGCTTCGCCAATCCCCGCGGCATCGATTTCCCCTACCTGCTTTCGATGATCCACGACTCGTTCATGTCGCGGCCGAATTCCATAGTGGTGCCCGGCAACAAGCTCGACCTTGCCATGCAGCTGATCCTGACGCCGCTCATCCTGCAATTGATCGAACGCAAGAACCGTGTGTCGTGAGGAGGACGCCATGAACAGCCAGGCAGCAGCATCGAAGCCCGTCGCCGCCGTCTCGGAGCGCGACATGGCCAACGCCATTCGCGCATTGGCGATGGACAGCGTCCAAAAGGCCAATTCCGGTCATCCGGGCATGCCGATGGGCATGGCCGATGTCGCAACGGTGCTGTTCAGCCGCTTTATCAATATCGATCCGTCGGCGCCCAACTGGCCCGATCGTGACCGATTCGTGCTGTCGGCCGGGCACGGCTCGATGCTGCAGTATGCGCTGCATTACCTGCTCGGCTTTGAAGACATGCCTATCGAAGAATTGCAGCGGTTTCGCCAGCTGGGCAGCCGCACCGCCGGACATCCGGAATATGGCCATGCGCTTGGCATCGAGACGACGACCGGTCCGCTTGGACAAGGCATTTCGACTGCGGTCGGCATGGCGCTGGCGGAGCGCATGCTTGCTGCCCGGCACGGCGCCGATCTCGTCGACCATTTCACCTACGTGATCGCCGGCGACGGCTGCCTGCAGGAAGGCATCAGCCACGAGGCGATCGATCTTGCCGGTCACCTGAAGCTCTCCCGGCTGATCGTCTTCTGGGACGACAATGAGATCTCGATCGACGGACCGACTTCGCTGTCGACATCGATGGACCAGCCGGCACGGTTCAAAGCCGCTGGATGGCATGTCCAGTCGGTGAACGGCCACGACACCGACTCTGTTGCGGCGGCAATCGAAGCGGCGCAGCAATCGGACCAGCCGTCTCTGATCGCCTGCCGCACGGTGATCGGCAAGGGGGCGCCCAACCTGGGCGGTTCGGAAAAGACGCATGGCGCGCCGCTTGGCGATGCGGAGATCGCCGCGACGCGCCGGAACATCGGCTGGGCCTATGCGCCTTTCGAGGTGCCGGACGACATCCTTTTCGCCTGGCGCGAGATCGCCAGCCGCGGTCAAGCGGTGCGGCGCGCCTGGGAGCACCGGCTTGCCGCCTCGCCGCAGCGTGAGGCCTTCGAGAGCGCGGTCGCCGGGGCCCTGCCCGACGCGGTCTTCGAAGCGCTCGGTGTTTTCCGCAAGGAGCATGTCGAAAAGGCGACCAAGGTTGCGACGCGAAAAGCCTCGGAAATGGCGCTCGCTGCAATCAACGCCGCAACCGTACTGACCGTCGGCGGCTCTGCCGATCTGACGCATTCGAACCTGACGATCACCAAGGTTATGAACCGCATCGCGCCGGGCGACTACGCCGGCCGCTACATCCATTATGGAATCCGCGAGCACGGCATGGCCGCAGCCATGAACGGCATCGCGCTGCATGGCGGCTTCGTGCCTTATGGCGGCACGTTCCTGTGCTTTGCCGACTACGCGCGCGGCGCGATGCGGCTCTCGGCGCTGATGGGCCAGCGCGTCATCTATGTGATGACGCATGATTCCATCGGTCTCGGCGAGGACGGCCCGACCCACCAGCCGGTCGAGCACCTGGCAATGCTGCGGGCGACGCCAAACCTCAACGTCTTCCGTCCGGCCGACATCATCGAAACGGCGGAATGCTGGGAACTGGCACTGAGAAGCGAGGACCGGCCAAGCGTGCTGGTGCTCTCGCGCCAAAACCTGCCGATGCTGCGCCAAGGGCACGGCGACGAGAACCGGTCGAGTCGTGGCGCCTACATCCTGCGCGAGCCAGCCCGGCACCCCGCCGTGACGCTGATCGCCACCGGCTCGGAGGTCGAGATCGCTATTGCCGCCGCCGAACGGCTGGAGACCGAGCACGGCATCGCCGCCGCGGTCGTCTCGATGCCTTGCTGGGAGCTGTTTGAGGAACAGGATGCGGACTACCGCCAGGCCGTCCTCGGCCTGGCGCCGCGCATCGCCATCGAAGCCGCAGCACGGCTCGGGTGGGACCGCTGGATCGGCGACACCGGCGCTTTCGTCGGCATGGCTGGTTTCGGCGCCAGCGCCCCTGCCCCGGATCTCTACCGGCATTTCGACATCACGCCCGAAGCCGTCGCGGCAGCGGCGCTGAAGCTCATCATCTAGGAGGACGACCATGGCCCGCATCACCCTTCGCCAGCTTCTCGACCATGCCGCCGAGCATGGCTACGGGGTGCCGGCATTCAACATCAACAACATGGAACAGGGCCTCGCCATTATGGAGGCGGCCAGGGCCTGCGACGCGCCGGTCATCATCCAGGCCTCGCGCGGCGCCCGCTCCTACGCCACTGACATCATGCTGGCCAAGATGATGGAGGCTTTGACCGAAATCCATCCGGCCATTCCGCTCTGTATCCATCAGGATCACGGCAACAACGAAGCCACCTGCCTGTCGGCGATCCGCCACGGCTTCACCTCGGTGATGATGGACGGGTCATTGATGGCGGACGCCAAGACGCCGGCGAGCTACGACTACAACGTCGCCATCACCGAACGTGTCGCACGCATGGCGCATTGGGTCGGCGCTTCGGTCGAAGGCGAGCTCGGCGTGCTCGGCTCGCTGGAAACCGGCCAGGGCGAGGCCGAGGACGGACACGGCGCCGAAGGTGCGCTTTCCCATGACCAGCTTTTGACCGATCCCGATCAGGCAGTCGACTTCGTGACCGCCACCCGGGTCGACGCGCTGGCGATTGCCTGCGGTACCTCACACGGTGCCTATAAATTCAGCCGCAAGCCTGACGGCGGCATCCTGGCCATGCAGGTGATCGAGGCGATCCACGAAAAGCTGCCCAACACGCATCTGGTCATGCACGGGTCTTCCTCCGTGCCGCAGGAACTGCAGGACATCATCAACAACTATGGCGGCGAGATGCCCCAGACCTTTGGCGTCCCGGTCGAGGAAATCGAGCGCGGCATCCGCTACGGCGTGCGCAAGGTCAACATCGACACCGATTGCCGAATGGCCATGGCCGGGCAGTTCCGCCGCGTCGCGACGCAGGACCCGCGCGAATTCGATCCGCGTAAATTCCTGAAACCCGCCATGGACGCGCTGCGCGACCTTTGCCGCGATCGCTTCGAACGCTTCGGCACCGCAGGCCACGCGTCGAAGATCAGGGTGATCGCCATGGATGAGATGGCGAAACGTTACGCCGCAGGAAAGCTCGACCCGCATATCGCAACCGCGAAAGCCGCCTGAGCGGCAAACAGGAGACCTGTCATGAACAAGATCGAGATGCCGTCAGCAGGCACGCTCAAGGAAGGCAGCGAACGCTACAGGTCGGGCGTCATCCCCTACAAGAAGATGG
Source organism: Mesorhizobium sp. M0833 (assembly GCF_040319905.1). Classification (NCBI taxonomy): domain Bacteria; kingdom Pseudomonadati; phylum Pseudomonadota; class Alphaproteobacteria; order Hyphomicrobiales; family Phyllobacteriaceae; genus Mesorhizobium; species Mesorhizobium sp. M0833. Next base: position 27,669 of record NZ_JAMYOQ010000021.1, read on the forward strand.
GCTACTGGGAGCCGGACTACCGACCCAAGGAGACCGACCTGATCGCCATGTTTCGGATCACGCCGCAGCCGGGCGTCGACCACGAGGAGGCGGCCGCCGCCGTCGCCGGCGAATCCTCTACCGCGACATGGACCGTGGTGTGGACCGACAGGCTGACCGCCTGCGAGCTCTACCGCGCCAAGGCGTTCAAATCCGAGCCGGTGCCGAACACAGGTCCAGGCACCAGAATCGAGCAGCAGTACTTCGCCTATATCGCCTACGACCTCGACCTTTTCGAGCCAGGCTCAATCGCCAACCTGACTGCATCGATCATCGGCAACGTGTTCGGCTTCAAGGCAGTCAAGGCCCTGCGGCTCGAGGACATGCGCATTCCGGTGGCTTACCTCAAGACATTCCAGGGCCCGGCGACCGGCATCGTGGTGGAACGCGAGCGGCTCGACAAGTTCGGCCGGCCGCTGCTCGGCGCGACGACGAAGCCGAAGCTTGGCCTGTCAGGCCGCAACTACGGCCGCGTCGTCTACGAGGCGCTGAAGGGTGGCCTCGACTTCGTCAAGGACGACGAGAACATCAACTCGCAGCCCTTCATGCACTGGCGCGACCGCTTCCTCTACTGCATGGAGGCAGTGAACAAGGCGTCAGCCGCCACCGGCGAAGTCAAGGGCCATTATCTCAACGTCACCGCCGGCACGATGGAGGAGATGTACGAGCGCGCCGAATTCGCAAAACAGCTTGGCTCCTGCATCGTCATGATCGACCTCGTCATTGGCTACACGGCGATCCAGTCGATGGCCAAGTGGGCACGCCGCAACGACATGATCCTGCACCTGCACCGGGCCGGCAACTCGACCTATTCGCGCCAGAAGAACCACGGCATGAATTTTCGCGTCATCTGCAAATGGATGCGCATGGCCGGCGTCGATCACATCCATGCCGGCACGGTGGTCGGCAAGCTGGAAGGCGACCCGCTGATGATCAAGGGGTTTTATGACACGCTGCGCGAGGAGCGCACGCCGCAGAACCTCGAAACCGGGCTGTTCTTCGATCAGGACTGGGCCTCGCTCAACAAGGTGATGCCCGTCGCCTCGGGCGGCATCCATGCCGGCCAGATGCACCAGTTGATCCATTATCTCGGCGAGGATGTCATCCTGCAGTTCGGCGGCGGCACGATCGGCCATCCGGACGGCATCCAGGCCGGCGCGACGGCCAATCGCGTCGCGCTGGAGGCGATGATCCTCGCCCGCAACGAGGGCCGCGACTATCTGCGCGAAGGGACCAAGATCCTCGAACAGGCGGCCAGATGGTGCACGCCGCTCAAGGCGGCCCTGGAGACGTGGAAGGACGTCACCTTCAACTACGAATCGACCGACACGGCCGACTTTGTGCCAACCGCAACGCCGAGCTTCTAGACGAAAGGAACCGTCGCCATGATGACCAATCCGGGAAACAAGGTCACGCAGGGACAGTTTTCGTTCCTGCCCGACCTGACCGATGAGCAGATTTCGGCGCAGATCAAATACGCGTTGAAAAACCACTGGGCGGTCAGCGTCGAATACACGGACGATCCGCATCCGCGAAACACCTATTGGGAAATGTACGGCAACCCGATGTTCGACCTGAGGGACCCGGCGGGCATCCTGCTTGAAGTCAACAATTGCCGGAAAGCCATGCCCAACATGTATGTCCGGGTCACCGCCTTCGATTCGACCAAGGGCTGGGAAGCGCCGCGCATGTCATTCATCGTCAACCGGCCACCCAATGAACCCGGCTTCCGGCTGCTGCGCCAGGAGCGCGACGGCCGCAGCCAGGGCTATTCGATCGTGCCTTATGCGACCGACAGGCCCGAAGGCGAGCGGAGCTAGCCGAAACCATGCTGGACGCGATAGCAAAGGGCGCTGCCGTGCAGGACGAATCGGTCGATCTGCAGGCCGAGTTCGAAGCGTCCAACATCGACGAGGTGATGGATAAGCTCGACCGCGAACTCGTTGGCCTGAAGCCCATCAAGACCCGCATCCGCGAGATCGCGGCGCTGCTTCTGGTCGACCGGCTTCGCCGCAAGTTCGGGCTGACCTCGGGCGCGCCGACGCTGCACATGAACTTTACGGGCAATCCCGGCACCGGAAAGACCACCGTGGCGCTCAGAATGGCAGAAATCCTGCATCGTCTCGGCTATGTCCGCGAAGGGCACATGGTCGCGGTGACGCGCGACGATCTCGTCGGCCAATATGTGGGCCACACCGCGCCCAAAACCCGCGAAGTGATCAAGCGCGCCATGGGCGGGGTGCTTTTCATCGACGAGGCCTACTATCTCTACAAGCCCGAGAACGAGCGCGACTACGGTCAGGAATCGATCGAAATCCTGCTGCAGTGCATGGAAAACAACCGTGACGATCTGGTTGTGATTCTCGCCGGCTACAAGGACAAGATGGACCGCTTCTTCAACAGCAATCCCGGCATGCGCTCGCGCATTGCCCATCACCTCGATTTTCCCGACTACGGTGTCAGCGAACTCAAATCGATCGCCGAGATCATGCTGGCGGAACAGAATTACCGTCTCAGCGAAGCGGCGGCCAAGGCGCTCGAAGAGTATCTCCCGATCCGCATGCGGCTGCCGCATTTCTCCAACGCTCGATCGGTCCGCAATGGCCTCGACCGGGCGCGGCTTCGCCAGGCCAGCCGGCTTTTCGCATCGCGCGACCGGGCGTTGACGAAAACCGATCTTATCACCATCGAGGAATCCGATATTCGCGGCAGCCGCGTATTCGCGGAAGGTAAGCTCGAAGGCGAACCGGAGACGAAGGCGCGCTGACAAGATGACGGCGGTTGGTGTGCAGCGACTGGAAACGGACGACAGAATGGGAGCCGACGACCATGGGTACCAAGACAATCATCGCGCCCTCGGTGCTTTCCGCGGACTTCTCGCGGCTCGGCGACGAGGTTGACGCGGTCGTCCGGGCGGGTGCCGACTGGATCCATCTCGACGTGATGGATGGCCATTTCGTGCCCAACATCACCTTCGGTCCGCCGGTGGTCAAGGCGATCCGTAATCGAACGGACAAGGTCTTCGACTGCCACCTGATGATCGCTCCGGCCGACGCCTATCTCGGCGCCTTCGCCGATGCCGGGTGCGACATCATTACGGTGCATGCCGAGGCCGGACCGCATCTCGACCGTTCGCTGCAGGCAATCAGGAATCTCGGCAAGAAGGCCGGCGTGTCGCTGAACCCGTCAACGCCGGAGAGCGTGATCGAATATGTGCTTGACCGGCTCGATCTGGTGCTTCTGATGACGGTCAATCCAGGCTTCGGCGGCCAGGCCTTCATTTCGGGTGTCGTCGACAAGGTCAGGCGGGTCAAGGCGCTGATCGGCCAACGTCCGATCGACATCGAGATCGACGGCGGGGTCACGCCCGAGACCGCTCCGCTGGTCACCGCGGCCGGCGCCAATGTGCTGGTCGCCGGCTCGGCCATTTTCAAGGGTGGCACCGAGGCTGCCTATCGTGCCAATATCGGCGCCATCAGGCAGGCGGCCGACGGGGCGCTCCAGAAAGCCGCGTAAAACCATCTCATCGGAGGGTAACATGGGGGCAATCCCACCTGTCTGTGATTTCGGCTGGCAAGCCGTCGATTTCGTTTTGCCCGGCGTCGACGGCAAATCGCATTCCATCTTCAGCCACGCCGGCCCGAACGGCTTGGTGGTGGCCTTCATCTGCAATCACTGCCCCTATGTGAAGGCGGTGATCTCACGCATCGTTCGCGATGCCAACGACCTCAAGGCAGAAGGCGTCGGCTTTGTCGCCATCAACTCAAACGATGCCGACGCCTACCCCGATGATTCCTTCGACAACATGAAACTTTTCGCCAGGACGAACGGCTTCACTTTCCCCTACCTCCACGACGAGCACCAGAGGGTGGCGCGTGCCTACGGAGCCGTTTGCACTCCGGATTTCTTCGGGCTCAACAATGAGTTGACGCTGCAATATCGCGGCCGGCTTGACGCGTCGCGACGCGACGTTGGACCGCCTGGGCTCAGGCGCGATCTGTTCGAGGCGATGAAGCAGGTTGCCCGAACCGGCGACGGACCGCTGGACCAGATCGCTTCGATCGGCTGTTCGATCAAGTGGAAGGATGCTGCATGAACGTCGGCGCAGGCAGGCCGTTTCGATCGCCCAAGGCGATCCTGTTCGATCTCGACGGTACGCTGGTCGATTCGGCGCCTGATATAACGGCGGCCGTCAACGAATTGCTGGCCGGCCGCGATCTGCCACCGCTGCGCCTGGATCAGGTCAAGTCCATGATCGGCGGCGGCATCAGGAAACTGGTCGAACGAGCCTTCGCGGCTTCCGGCACGCCGCTCCTCGGCAGCGCGCTCGAAGAGGCCAACCGCGTCATGGCGCCGATCTATCGCAGGCATCTGACCGGCCGCACAAGGCTGATGCCTGGCGTCAGGGAGGTTCTCACGCACTTGCATTTGAGCGGAATAGCCATGGGCGTGGTGACCAACAAGCCGCAGTTGGCGGCCCGCGAAATCCTGCTGCATTTTGGGCTGACGGACTATCTCGGCGCGATCGTCGGCGGAGACGCCGTGACATACTTGAAGCCGGCGCCAGACGCGCTATTGCTGGCGCTCGACCAGCTTCAGGTCGAACCTCGTGACACGCTGATGGTCGGAGATAGCAGCGCCGACGTGGCCGCCGCCCGCGCGGCCGGCATGGCAGTCATTCTGCTGCGTGGCGGATACAGCCAAATTCCCGTTGAAGAGCTTGGCGCCGACCTCGTTTGCGACAGCCTGTTCGATCTGCCGTCCGCGATGCAGACGCTGCAAGACGCTGCGTGACACCCAAGCGCAAAGCCCAGGCCAACGCCGGCCGGGCGCACTCCAAATGGCCGGCGGTACCGGGTTATTTGGAGAATTGCTTCAGGTAGGCAATGACATTGGCGATGTCCTCGTCCTTCTTGAGGCCGACAAACGCCATCTTCGTTCCTTTGACCATCGCCTTGGGATCGCGAAGATAGTTGGTCAGCGTGGCTTCGTCCCATTTAACGCCGGATTTTCCGGCCTCGGTCATCGCCTTGGAATAGCTGAACCCCGGATGCGTCCCGGCCGTTCGGCCGATGACGCCGTTCAACGACGGACCGACCTTGTTCTGGTCCTTGTCTGCGACGTGGCAGACCTTGCATTTGGCGAAGACCTTCTCACCCGCCGCGGCAGCCTGGGCCCAAGACTGGGTGGTGACAAAGGTAGCGACGGACACGGCGGTGAAAAACGCGACTGCGCGCATGGCATTTCCTCATTGATCGTGTGAGTGCCCTGGATAATTTACGCGTGTCGATGCCTTGGCCGCCGGCATCCGTTTTTGTGCGGGAGAGCGAACTATTCGTCCTTTCCCCCGGGACCGGCAGCACCTACACGCCTCGAAAAGCTAGACTGCCGATGAAGGACGTCAATCGTACAAAGGTCCTGTTTCGCCGCGCTTGTCGGCTGTGGAGGCAGCCGCCATCCTCGCCTCAAAGCCGGTTGTGAGAGCGACCTTTTGCTGTCGTCCACCAAAACCTTCCGGGCGTGACCTGGTCGCCTTACGGCTCGAATGCGGATTGCAAGTTATTTCGCAGCCAATGGCCAATAGAAATGGCGGCCCTGTGAGGCACCGCCACGCGTGCCTGTTCCGCCTGACTAAAAGCAGCGTACGTCGGCTTCAGCCTGCGCGCGTTTCAGTTCCGCCCGCGCCGCCTGAGCTGGCGCGCTTTCGCGAAACAACCCTGCCGCCTCCCCTGTCGTCAACGACATACTTTTGAAGGTCTCCGCCCTCTCATAGTGATCGTAGGGGAGGATCGAGGCGATAACATCGATCGAGCACGAACAGCTTTCAAGCGCCTGACGTGTCTGGCCATTTGTTTGCATGCAGCCGAGCACGTAGTCTGCAATCGTTGCCGTCGGGTAGTCTCCCGCGGCGCTGGCCGGGTTCGCAAAGGCCAGAGTCGCCGAAAAGACCAGCGGTAGGATAAAAGATCCAACAGATCTGATCATGAGGGAACCTCCAGTTGGCCTGGGCACGATGTATCCGGACAGGATCATCGCCCTAGTTGGCGACGTACCGCAAAGCCAGTCAAGCTCCCATGGCCTGCTTATAGGACCAAAGGAGGAATGCCCTGTCGACCGGCAAGAGGCGGATTCACGGCCCGCTGCACACCCCGCTTCCAGCGGTCATTTCATGCCTCGCCCACTATCGGCAACCAACCAGGCGTACGCATACTTACCTCGAAGCGACCTTGTAAATTACATGGAAATAAATTCCAACCCGAATTTCATCAATAATACGACAACGATATGGATATTATATATGTCGTCGCCGCCAGTCATTCTCTCAATAGTTCCGCACAGGATACTTCTCTTGTTTGTGTCTTTATACTGCGACGCACCATAATAGATATTGCACCGCAACATCACCTCAGGGTTTTTGCTTGCTTGGCCTTTAGCGATGACATAGCTTTTTCCCTGTTTCCGGCTTCAAGAGCGCCATTGTCAGGGAGCGGTGGCAGTCTTTCGAAGGCCAAGTGGGGCGGGCAATAACGTGCCCTCTGCTTGTCGGGGTAGGTCGTGACAGCTGCCGGAAATTACTTCCCCACATGAATCGCTTGGGCAGGCCCCTTGTGGGCTTGACGGTCGATTCGTCACTGTGAACCTCGGGAGGATTTCGGATGCGTGTACTTGCGAAAACTACCTACATACTGACGACCGCGGCTTTTTTGTCGCTAGGCGCTGCCTATACGGCTTCGGCCAATGAAGACCTTGCAAAGCTCGCATCAGATGCGAAGAACTGGGCGATGCAGACGGGTGACTACGCCAACACCCGCTATTCCAAACTCAACCAGATCACTGCGGACAATGTAAAGAACCTGCAGGTCAAATGGAGCTTTTCCACCGGCGTGCTGCGCGGTCACGAAGGCGGGCCGCTGATCATCGGCGATGTGATGTATGTCCACACGCCTTTCCCAAACAACGTCTATGCTCTCGACCTCAAGAACGACGGCAAGATCCTGTGGAAATACGAGCCCAAGCAGGACTCGAACGTCATTCCGATCATGTGCTGCGACACGGTCAATCGCGGTGTCGCGTATGGCGACGGCAAGATCATTCTCAACCAGGCCGACACCACCGTCGTCGCGCTCGATGCCAAGACCGGCAAGGTCGTCTGGTCTGTCAAGAACGGCGACCAGACCGACGGCGGAAAGGGCGAATCCGGCACGTCGGCACCCGTGGTCATCAAGGACAAGGTGCTCGTGGGCGTCTCCGGTGCTGAATTCGGTGTTCGCGGCTGGCTGGCCGCCTACAATCTGAAAGACGGCAAGCTTGCCTGGAAAGCCTATTCGGAAGGTCCTGATGCAGACACCCTTCTCGATCCCGAGAAGACGACCCATCTCGGCAAGCCCGTCGGAAAGGATTCCGGCACCAACACCTGGGAAGGCGAACAGTGGAAGACGGGCGGCGGAACGACATGGGGATGGTATTCCTATGATCCCAAGCTGAACCTGGTCTATTACGGCACCGGCAATCCCTCGACGTGGAACCCGGTCCAGCGCCCAGGCGACAATCGCTGGTCCATGACAATCATGGCTCGCGACGCCGATACCGGTGTTGCCAAATGGCTCTACCAGATGACCCCGCATGACGAGTGGGACTATGACGGCATCAACGAGATGATTCTCGTCGATGGCATGGAGGTCAACGGCGCCAAGCACGACGTGCTGGTGCATTTCGACCGCAACGGCTTTGCCTACACGATGGATCGCGCCACCGGCGAACTTCTCGTCGCCAAAAAATACGATCCGGCAGTGAACTGGGCGACGGAAGTCAACATGGATCCCAAGAGCGACCAGTATGGCCGCCCGCAGGTCGTCGCCAAGTATTCGACCCAGCAGAACGGCGAAGACACCAACTCGACCGGTATCTGCCCGGCCGCGCTTGGAACCAAGGACCAGCAGCCGGCCGCCTACTCGCCGAAGACCGGGTTGTTCTACGTGCCGACCAACCATGTCTGCATGGACTATGAGCCTTACAAAGTGAGCTACACCGCCGGTCAGCCCTATGTGGGCGCCACCGTGTCGATGTATGCGGCGCCCGGCGGTGACGGCAACATGGGCAACTTCATTGCCTGGGATGCAGCCAAGGGTGAGATCGTCTGGTCGAAGCCCGAGCAGTTCTCGGTGTGGTCGGGCGCATTGGCGACAGATGGCGACGTCGTCTTCTATGGTACCCTCGAAGGCTACATCAAGGCGGTCGATAAGGACGGCAAGGAACTCTACAAGTTCAAGACCCCGTCCGGCATCATCGGCAACATCACGACCTACGAGCATGACGGCAAGCAGTACATCGCCGTTCTGTCCGGCGTCGGTGGATGGGCCGGTATCGGTCTGGCAGGTGGGCTGCTTTCGCCCGATAACGCCGCTGCCTGGCATGGCGCCGTTGATCAGGGCCGTGAGCAGGGCGACCAGGCCGCAGTGGTTGGAACCGCCGGCCTGGGTGCCGTCGGCGGCTACGCGGCACTTGCCGACTATACGACGCTGGGCGGCCAGCTCACCGTCTTCGGCCTCCCGGACTGATAACCGGGAAGAGCCTTACGACTAGGTTCGAAAACGAGAGCCCGGGTCACCCTAAGCCGGGAACCGGGCTCTCGATTGCGCCCACCCAACACCGATCAATGCCGCTGCACGACGGCAGCCAGTGTCCCTGGCAGATGAAGGAAGAGTCTGAATGATCGTTCGCATTGCAGTTTCCGCTCTCGCCCTAGTCCTGCTGCCTGTGGCCAGCTCAACTCTGGCACGGGCCGAAGACAGCATGGAAAAAGCCAAGGCGGTGAAGCAAGAAGGAGGCAAATATCTAGATGCGGACGGAAATCCGACCTACAAGATCGAAAACGGAACCGTCGATTGGTACACCTTCAGCGGGTACCGCCGATATCACTCCGATTGCCATGTCTGTCACGGGCAGGACGCAACAGGTTCGAGCTATGCGCCTGCCCTGGTCAATAGTCTGAAAACCATGGACTACGCCACGTTCCTCTCGATCGTCGCCGAGGGCCGCAAGAATGTCGGCGGCGGCAAGGAAAACGTCATGCCTGCCTTTGGCGACAACAAGAACGTCTATTGTTACCTGGACGATCTCTACGTCTATCTGCGCGCGCGCGCTGATGGCGCGGCACCCCGCGGCAGGCCGCCCAAGCACGAAAACAAGGCTCAGGCAGCCAAGGATGCCGAAGCATCCTGCATGGGTGGATGATATGACCAATACTGCATCGAAGCTGCGCGTCGTTCTGCCGATCCTCGGCGCGCTCGCCTTGCTGGCGTCGAACGTTCTGGCGCAAAATGCCGGACTTGGCGCTGCGGGCGAACTGGTGGATCCCAACATTCTGCGCGTCTGCGCCGATCCCTCGAACATGCCTTTTACCGACAAGAACGGCCAAGGCTTCGAAAACAAGCTGGCTGAACTGGTTGCCAAGAAGACGGGGCGGAAATCAGTCGCCTACACATGGTTTCCCACTGTCGTCGGCTTTGTGCGCAACACGCTGGGGGCCAACCGATGCGACATCATCATGGGCTACGCCCAAGGCGACGAACTGGTGCAGAACACCAACGCCTACTATCGCTCCGCCTATGTGCTCGTATACCCCGAAGGCAAGGGCATGGAAGGCATCGAGACGATCGAAGACCCGAAACTTTCCGGCAAGAGAATCGGCGTCGTCGAAAGCACGCCGCCAACCGCCAACATGGCCGCCAACAAGCTTCTGCGGACCGCCAAGATCTATCCACTCGCGGTGGATACGCGCGTCACTCCTTCGATGGGGGAGGTCATGATCAAGGACATGCTGGCCGGCAAGATTGACGCGGCGGTCCTGTGGGGGCCGATGGCAGGTTACTATGCCAGGGAACTCGGAGCCGATATCACCATTGTTCCGCTGCTGAAGGAAAAGAAAGGCTCGCGCATGTCCTACCGCATCACCATGGGCATACGTCCGTCCGACCAGGAATGGAAGCGGACGCTCAACCGGGTGATCAGGGAGAACCAGGCGGAGATCACCAAGCTCCTGCTGGGTTATAATGTGCCGCTGATCGACGAGCACGATAATCCGATTACGCAATAGTCGGGATGGGTCAGGAGGAGTACAAACCTGCGCGATGAACAATTGAAGTGAAGGCTACAGCTATTTTCGATCGTTTTGTTTTTCGGCCTTTCAAAACCTTGTGTTTCATTTGTCCATTTGAGACGTGATGGACGAGCCATTGCTTCGGTGCGCTGCAATGGTTGGCTAACCACCGGATCGGCCCCTTCGGGCTGGTAGAAGAGGAGAAATGTTATGAAGAAGAGCTGGACAAAACCGACGATGTGTCAGGTTGCTGCGGGCTTTGAAATTTCGCGGTATCTGCCTGCTGAGATTACTCCCAAGAAGTAGGCCGCAGAGGTGCGTGTCCCTGGCAACAGGGGCACGCATCCCCTTGCCGCATGGGTTTTCGTGAAAGATCTTGAGGCACGCAAAGCGAGCGGGACGTTTTTTGCGGCTGCAAATTGGCTGCTGGTGGTCAGGGAAGCCGCGGGGCGGGCGTTTTCATGCGCTTGAGAATCATCGGATCGGCGGCCGGCGGTGGCTTTCCGCAGTGGAACTGCAATTATCGTCTGAGCCGTGCGGCTCGCACCGGGATGGCTGGCGTGCATTCACGAACCCAATCAAGTGTCGCCGCGTCGGCGGATGGGCTCGGCTGGGTTCTGTTCAACGCGTCACCCGACATTCGCCAGCAGATCGCGGCGACGCCTGAATTGCAGCCCGCGCACGATGCGCCGCTGCGCTCGACGCCCATTCGCGCGGTGGTACTGACCAATGCCGATGTCGATCATATCGCCGGCCTGCTCAGCCTGCGTGAGCGGCAGCCTTTCGCTATCTATGCAACGACACAGGTTCTGGCGACGCTGGAGGCGAATTCGATTTTCAATGTCCTCGATCCGGCGCTCGTGCCGCGACGCATCTTGCCATTGGCGCAAGAACTGGCGATCTGCGACGCAGACGGCCACGACACCGGCGTGGCTGTCGAGAGCTTTCCCGTGCCCGGGAAGATAGCGCTCTATCTCGAAGAAAGAGGTCAGCCGGATGCGAATTTCAGCTCTGACGCCGGCGACACGATCGGCGTCCGTATCGCCGGTTCCGGCAGTCGCGGCTCCGTCTTCTACATCCCCGGCTGCGCCCGCATCGATGCGACCCTGCGCACGCGTCTAGCCGATGCCGCATGCCTTCTGTTCGACGGCACGGTCTTCACCGACGACGAGTTGATTGCTGCCGGCGTCGGCGAAAAGACCGGTGCGCGCATGGGGCATCTGGCAATGTCGGGAGACGCAGGGTCGATCGCCGGCTTGGCCGATGTGAGGATCGGCCGTCGTGTCTTCGTCCACATCAACAACACCAATCCTGTTCTGGACGAGAATTCTCCCGAGCATGCAGCAGTCGCAGCGGCTGGCTGGGAAGTGGCCCGCGACGGGATGGAGATGGAACTTTGAGTGATTTCCACGACGCCGCCAGCAACAGCCTGTCCTCCAGAGAGCTCGAAGCCGTGCTGCGGCAGGTCGGTGCCGAACGCTATCACAACCGCCATCCTTTCCATCACAGGATGACCAGCGGTGCGTTGTCGAGGACCGAGATGCAGGCCTGGGCGCTGAACCGCTATTGCTATCAGGCTGTCATTCCGCGCAAGGATGCCATGATCCTCGCGCATGCCGAGGATCCGGCGTTTCGCGCCGCCTGGCGCAAACGCATCGAGGATCATGACGGCGAGGACGGCTGGAGCGGCGGTATTGCGCGCTGGTTGCACCTGGCGACCTCGCTCGGTCTGGATGCCGAAGCGGTGAAGAGCGAGAGGCTGGCCCTGCCGGCGACACGTTTTGCGGTTGGCGCTTACCTCTCTTTTTGCACGAACCGGACCCTGCTGGAGGCGGTCGCGTCGTCGCTGACCGAGATGTTCTCGCCGCTCATCATCGGCGAGCGGGTACCCGCGATGCTGGCCAGGTACGATTATATCACCGAGGACACGCTGGCCTATTTCAGCCGACGGCCCGAACAGGCCTCACGCGACGCCGACTTCGCTCTTGCCTATGTGCTCGAACATGCCGACACGGCGGAACGCCAGCAGCGGGCGATCGATGCACTCGTGTTCAAATGCGATATACTCTGGGCCATGCTCGACGCGCTTCAACACGCCTATGGCGAGCCGGGCAATATCCCGCCCGGCGCCTTCCGTCCGGAGGCCCCATGATGGCACTGCGCGAAAGAGCCATGGTGTCGCCGCTGTCGGTTCCATCGCTGCCTAAGCACGTGCGCATACAGTATGACCCCGGGCGCCAGGCGTTCGCCGTGCTTTCGCCTGAAAAGGTGTTCTGGCCAAACGACATCAGCCTCGACATATTGCGCCGCTGCGATGGGCGGTCCACGGTCGGCCACATCATTGCCGGCCTTGCCGCAGATTATGATGCCGAACAGGAGGCTGTGGCGGCCGATGTCATTGCCTTCCTGCAGGAATGGTCGGACAAGCTGCTGGTGAAGCTATGAGCGAGCCCCCTCTCCCCCCGATCGGCATGCTGGCGGAACTGACGCATCGCTGCCCGCTGCAATGCCCCTATTGCTCCAACCCGCTCGAATTGCTGAAGGCCAATCGCGAACTCGACACGCAGAGCTGGCTCGACTTGTTCTCGCAGGCGGCCGATCTTGGCGTTCTCCAGGTGCATCTGTCTGGCGGTGAACCGACGCTGCGTCGCGATCTTGAGCAATTGATCGCCGGGCTTTCGGCGCGCGGCGTCTACACCAACCTGATCACTGCCGGCGTCGGCATTGCGGATGGCCGCATCGAGGCATTTGCCGAAGCCGGGCTCGACCATCTGCAACTGAGTTTTCAAGGCGCACGGCCGGCGACCACCGAGCGCATCGGCAATCACAGGGGCAGCCACGAAAAGAAGCTGGAAACGGCACGCCGCGCCCGCGCGGCCGGCTTGCCGCTTACCATCAACGCGCCGATCCATCGCCACAATATCGAGGAGGTACCGGAATTCATCGATCTGGCCCTTTCGCTGGATGCGGAGCGTCTCGAGATAGCCAACGTGCAGTACGCCGGCTGGGCGCTGACCAATCGCGATCAACTGATGCCCGAGCGTGCTGCCGTCGATCGGCAGGCGGAGATCGTCGCGGCGGCGCGCGAACGGCTCACCGGCATCATGAACATCGATTTCGTCACGCCGGATTATTTCGCCATCTATCCCAAGCCGTGCATGGGCGGCTGGGCGCGCGACGCCTTCATGGTGACGCCAGACGGCACCGTACTGCCATGCCATGCCGCCCAGACCATCCCGTCGCTCAGCTTCGAGCGTTTTGGACCTCGCAGCCTGGCCGCGATCTGGACCGATTCCCCGGCATTTAATGCCTTTCGAGGCACGGACTGGATGCAGGAGCCCTGCCGCAACTGTGAGCGGCGCGAGATCGACTGGGGCGGCTGCCGCTGCCAGGCGATGGCAATCGCCGGCGACGCCGCCGCGACGGACCCGGCTTGCGCGAAATCGCCGATCCATGCGCGCATGGCAATGCTGATCGACGAAGCCCAGCGCGCTGCGACGGTTCCTTCGAAGGACGAACTGTTCGTCTACCGGCGTATCGGCGTCGTCACCGAGCCGGCCTGACTGCCGACCTATTCCTACGGCCTTAGCCTCGTGAAAGCCGTTCGGCATGCCACGTCATATGGTCCTGCATGAATGTCGAAATGAAAAAATAGGAGTGATCGTAGTCATCCTGCATCCGCAATTTCAACGGAATGCCTGCCTTGGAGCACGCGTCTTCGAGCAGCCAAGGCCTGAGGCCCTCCTTGAGGAAACCGTCTGACGTTCCCTGATCGACCAGGAATTCCGGGAAACGGTATCCGTCCTCGATGAGCGAAGTGGCATCGTAGCGCCGCCACGAGGCCTCATCCAGGCCGAGATATTTTTGGAAAGCCGGCTTCGACCAGCCGGCTGTGCTTGGTTGCACAATCGGCGCGAAGGCCGAGCAACTTCTGAAACGCGCGGGATTTTTCAGTGCGATCGTCAGCGCGCCATGCCCGCCCATCGAATGGCCGAAGATCGACTGGCGCGCCATATCGGCGGGAAATTCGCGCCCGATCACGGCTGGCAGTTCCTCGACGATATAGGAATACATGCGATAGTTCTTGGCATACGGCTCTTGCGTGGCGTCGAGGTAGAAACCGGCGCCGGTGCCGAACTGCCAATTGTCCTTTTCATCTGGAATGCCGGCACCACGCGGGCTGGTGTCGGGACACACGACGATGAAGCCAAGTTCGGCGGCAATACGTCTGTATTCGCCTTTTTCCATTACATTCGCATGCGTGCAGGTGAGTCCGGAGAGGTACCACACCACGGGGCAACGCCTTTCCCGCGCCTGCGGAGGCACGAAAATGGCAAACGTCATTTCGCACGAGCAGTTCGTCGACAGATGAGAGTAAACGTGCTGGGCACCGCCATGCGACTTGGCAATCGAGACGAGTTTCAGGTGCTCTGGCATATATTCTTCTCCGCCAATTTTTTGACCGCCGACCATAGCCTCTACGACATCGTGGGCGATCGCGGCAACCTTGGTGGGCTGGCTGGCGCGCAGGGCTCTTGATCGGAGCCGGGATGGCCAACACTGCCCAGTACCTCAGCAATGATTCCGGGACGAGCTCTGCGCAAATGCACCGTGGCTTTCAGCGGCGACAGCAGGTTCGACGCGGCTATGGCGGACGAGCACGCACGCGTCATCGCGTGGGTTCGCAGCATGCGTGACCAGGGACCGAGCAAGGAAGTGTTGCGGGTGATAGTTACCTCCTAATAGGAGGGCTCCTAAGCACGACACCAACTTTCCGACTCTTAGCCACCCTGTGAGCCGACGGCTATTTCCGAGCGTCGAAAGCCACGGACAGGCCCAGGGCAGTTGCTGCCTCGACGATCGCCTCGGTCAGCTCTTCGTCGGATGCGACCAGATAAGGGGCGGCTTGCCGTGCTGCGTTTAATGTCGCTGTGACCGAGATGGTGTCACCACGATCCTCCCTATTGAGGACTGCGGCGATTGCCTGCTCTACTACCGGACTGACCCTCTGCACCTTACTCATCCAACCCTCCCCATAGCTGCCCATAGGGATGGTACTCTATCCGTGGTTGTGTTCCAAATCGATGTACGAAAACGTACACACTCGATCGGCTGGACCGCTACGGCCAGACATCTCTAATTTCGACGGCATTCGGGATCGACCAAGCCTGGCTAGCGGCCTCCACCGGTTTCTCAGCAGATGGCTAGCGCGCTGCAGAGCCATGTCAAATTGCCAGGTACGTACGCGAGCCCGGTCCAGGCGCTCGGCTCGGCCCACGGGCGCCCCTGCGCTGGGCGAAGATGTCGCCTAGAAATAGCCGAGGATGGATTTTACCTCGAGATACTCCAACATGCCCTCGATCCCATATTCGCGTCCGTTTCCAGACTGCTTGAAACCGCCAAACGGGGCGTGCGGATCCCAGGCCGGGTAGTTGAGATGCACCTGACCGGAGCGGATCCGCGAGGCCACGTCCCTGACGGCGTCCAGATCCTGGCCCTGCACATGAGCCCCCAGACCGTAGACGGTGTCATTTGCGATGGTGACGGCCTCCTCGACTGTGTCGTAGGGGATGATGCAGAGAACTGGCCCGAAGACCTCGTCCTGGGCAATGCGCGTGGTCGTGCGCACGTCGGAAAAGATGGTCGGCCTCACATAGAACCCGACGTTCAGATCGTGCGGACGGCCCGGTCCGCCGGTGAGGAGCCTGGCGCCCTCAGAAATGCCGACGCCGATCATGGTTTGGATGCGGTCGAATTGGGCACGGTTTGCGATTGCACCATGAGTAGTGGCTTCGCAAAGAGGATCGCCAATGACAATCTGGGCTGCGGCCCTTTTGGCGATTGCCTCGATCTCGGAGAGCCGCGGGCGTGGCACGATCATGCGCGTCGGGGCGCTGCATGACTGGCCGAGATTGCGGAAGGCGGCGGCTACGCCCAGAGAAACGGCGCGATCGAGATCTGCGTCCGGCAGGATCACGTTGGGCGACTTGCCGCCCAGCTCCTGCGCGACGCGCTTGACAGTCGTCGCTGCCGCCTGGGCCACCGCAATGCCCGCGCGGGTGGACCCGGTAATGGAGATCATGTCGACATCCGGATGGGAGGCGAGACTCATACCCACGCCTGGACCATCACCTTGCACGAGGTTGAAAACCCCGGCAGGGAAGCCGGCTTCCTCGATTGCCTCGGCGAATAGCAGGGCGTCCAAGGGAGAAAGCTCACTCGGCTTCAGCACGATCGTGCAGCCTGCAGCGAGCGCCGGCGAAACCTTGGCGGTGATCTGGTAAAGTGGCCAGTTCCACGGAGTGATCAGGGCGCAGACACCGATCGGTTCGTGGGTGACGGCGGTTTGCCCCCGTTGCTTGACGAAGCGAAAGTCTGTCAGCACATCGCGAGCGACCTTAACATGTGTGATCGCCAGCGGCACCTGGGCGCTGCGCGCATAGCCGATCGCCGCGCCCATTTCGAGGCTCAGGCATTGAGCCAGCAGTTCGCCGCGCGCCTCGAGCAGCGCTTGCAGGCGATCGAGCAGACCCGCGCGGTCTTCTGCCGTGGTCCGACTCCAGGTGGCGAATGCCCGGCGGGCCGCTGCAACGGCCGCGTCAACGTCCTTGCCATTTCCAAGCGGAAACTGGCTCACAACCTCTTCTGTGGCGGGATTGACGACGACGCCCGTCGCGGTGCCGCTCGACTCAACCCATTGACCGTCGATGAAGAACTTGTCCAGGTGGCCGTTGCGGGCCAGGTGTTCGAGAGGCGTCATCACCCTACAAGATCCTTCATGCGGTAATAGGCGCCGACAATCGGCAGGAACCAGGGGCGCCCGAAATAACCGGGGATCGCTGGCCAATCGAAATCCTTCCAAGGATTGAGCTCGGGGCGCCCGTCCATGACGTCGGCCATGATGGTGCCCATCAACGTCGACATCTGGGTCCCGTGTCCGCTATAGCCCATCGAGTAATAGATGCCATCGCGCTCTCCGGCGCGCGGCAGACGATCGCGGGTCATGTCGACCATGCCGCCCCAGCAGTAGTCGATGCGGGTGCCGGCCAGTTCCGGAAAGACCTCGACCATCGCCGCCTTGAGTATCCGGCCGCTTTTTTCGTCGGATTGAGGGTTGGACACGGCAAAGCGCGCCCTCCCGCCGAACAGAAGGCGATTGTCCGGCGTGAGCCGCCAGTAGACAACGAGATTGCGCGTGTCGACGACATTGCGACGGGTCGGCATGAGGCGCTCGAGTTGCGAAGGCGACAGCGGCTCGGTCACGATCAGAAATGCACCGACCGGGATCATGCGCCGGCGGATCCAGCCGAGCGGGCCAACCTGGGAAATGCCGCTTGCCAACAGAACCTGCCGCGCGACGATCTTGCCCTTGGCGTCGTTACCTCATGCCCGCCTGAAACCTTGCGCATCGCCATGACGGGCGAGCGTTCATGGACCTCTGCGCCACGCCGGGCAGCGGCGGTCGCGAGGCCCCGGACGAACCGGCCGACATGCATGGCCGCGCTCTTGGGAAAGAGCAGCCCGCCATGGTAGCGGTTGGTGCCGACTTCAGTTCGCAGGTCCTCGCGCGCGATCATCCTGGTGTCGGGATCGACATTGGCAGCCAGTAGTTCCTGGCTGCGCGCCAGCATGTCGTAGTGCTCGGGCTTGGCGGCAAGCTTGAGCTTGCCGACGCGGGAGAAGCTGCAGTCGATCTTCTCTTCCTGCACCAACCGCTCGACCATATCGACGCCGGCGTCGAAAGCCTTATAGAGCGCATTTGCGGCAGGCTTGCCGTGCCTGCCAGCCATGATTGCATAGTTCTGGGCAAAGCCGTTGTTGCACATGCCGCCATTGCGGCCGGACGCGGCATTGCCGATCGTTTCGGCCTCCAACAGGGCAACCCGGGCGCCCTTTTTGGCAAGGGCCAGCGCGGCGGAGGAGCCGGTCAAGCCGCCGCCCCCAATCGCCACGTCGTAGTGGCCTTCGAGCGGTTTGGACGACCCTTCATTGAACGGCTGAGACGTATCCAGCCAGTAAGAGGTAAACTTCATTTTCTTGACCACCGGTGCTGATTTGAGTGGAGCGACTCCGAGCTAGTTGCGCGCCTACCAGCCGCGCATCCGCTCCCAACGCGCTTCAATCTTGGGGCTGTCCCCGTTGACGACGCTGTAGAAATCATGCTGTGCGGCCATCGCACACGCATGGTTGGGCAGAATCCGGACCCGAGTCCCGAGCGGCAGCTCGGGCATGGACTTTCCAGAACCGGCACGAATGGCGAGGATACCGTGTTCCTGGCTGGCCTGGGCCACGATCACATCTTCAAGCACCCGCCCCTTTTCGTCGCAGACCACGCCGTAACCCTGGTCGATCTGCTGGTTTGCGGTTCCCCGGTCGCGCGAAAGCGCCATCCATCCGGCGTCAACCAGCACCCATCCCTTTTCCGGCTTGGACCCGATCACCGTGGCCAATACGGAAATCGCGATGTCATCGAGTTCGCACACCCCAACGCCGTGCTGGACCAGGTCGAAGAACATGTAGACGCCGGCACGCAGCTCCGTGACCCCCTCAAGATTGCTGGCTAAATGCGCTGTCGGGGTCGAGCCGACGCTGACGATCGGGCAGGCATGGCCATGGGCGCGCAGGATTTCAGCGGCGCGCACCGTGGCTGACCGCTCGTTCTCGCCTGCCTTGACCAGCGCATCGGGCGTGTTCAAGCCATAGGATTCGCCTGCATGGGCGAGAACGCCGACCAGTTTGGCACTGGCCGCGACGACACTGCCGGCCACGTCGAGCAACTTCGGGTCGTCCGGCCTCAAGCCACCGCGATGGTCATCGCAGTCCAGTTCGATGAAAACGGATGGGGTCATACCGGTGGCTTCGCGGACGCTGGCCAGGGCATCGGCCTGCTCGACCGAATCGAGCAACAGCTTCACATCAGCGCCGGTGCGGCGACAAAGCTCCATGGCCCGCTTGGCCGAGGCCGTCGAGATGCCGACCGCGTAGGTCATGTCTCGAAAGCCATGGCCCGCGAAATACTCCGCCTCGGCAATGGTCGAGACCGTGATCGGTCCGGGTTCGAGGTGAAACGCGTATCGGGCGACATCGATGCTCTTGGCCGTCTTCATATGCGGGCGCAGCACCACGCCAAGCTTCCTGGCGCGCCCAGCCAAGCGCTGAATGTTGCGTCCGAGCCGCCCACGGTCGAGAAGCAGCGCCGGCGTGACCAAGGCGTCGATCGTCCTAGCCGTCTCGCTCACCGCCAGGCTTGCGGCCATCTTGTTCATAATCTCGTTTCCTAATTGAACGACTGGTTTGCCAACGCATACATATGGGCTGGCCCTTCTGCGACGGGTCGTTGCCCTTTGACCATGGCGGTCGCAGTGCCGGACCGCTGCAGGCCAAGGCTCGCAAGCCAGCCGCCCAATCCATCCTCGGCATAGACGTCGATGCGAACGAATTGATTGTGAAGCTTCGAAAGCTGGGCCAGGATCAGAAGCCGCGCGTCGTGGTCGCTCTCGGCTGCACAAGGGCCGACGACATAGCCGCGGCCAAACCTCCTGGCGACAGCGTAGCCTGCAATCCGTCCCCTGCGCTCGATGACCAATGCGTTGCCCACATCGGCGAGCGCAGCCACCATCGCCAGCCGGGGCATGCCTGTGGCCCGTTCGTCGAAGGCCTGGATCGCCGCTAGGTCAGAGGCTGTCGCTTGACGGACGTCTTCGCGGGTACTCCGCGTCACAGCGACAGCCAGCGAGCCCTGGTGCTGAAGCACCGTGCCCCAGGCAGTGAAGCCGCGTCGCTTGTAGAGCGCCAGCCCCTCTTCGGTTGAGTTGAGCAGCAGGTTGCGACCGTGTGTCGCCTCAAGCAATCCATCAAAGAGCCGGGCCCCGTTGCCACCGCCTTGCGCGGAGCCAGTAACTATGATCATCCCGACCGAGGCATAGGACTGTCCGTAAGTCCAGGACATAGCCGTGCCAATCACCTGTCCTGCCCGCTCAAGGACCAGGCCATGGCCGACCATCAGGGCAAATTCCCAATCCTCCTGACGGTAGGGCCAGGCCATCTCCTGCGACAGCTTCAGTGAGCCCGGCAAATGGCGGGTTTCCAATTCCATCAGCTCGATCGGGGCGCTGACGATATCTCTGTCATGCTCAAAGGCCATAAGGTGCAACGCTGTCAGTTGATCCAGAGTCGGATTGAAGTCGGATCTTAGGGTCGCGCCCGGCGGACAGATTTCGCTGCTGTTTTGCCCCGTCAAATCAGCGTTATTATTCGTTTTACGCAGTTCCTCGGCATGCCAAATCGTGCAAATCGGGCGAGGAATACCTGGCACCTTGAATCGCCACTTCGTGGTTGCCCGATCGGCGATGCCCAGGAGGAATTTTGGATGATCTACATCAGCGAAGAGGAGTCAGCCGCCCTCGTCACGCATGAACTTGCTTTCGAGGCGGCGCGCGAGGCTCTCGTGGCGGCAGCATCGCGGCAGAGCTGGGTCTTTCCGGCTGTTCTGGGGCGCACACAGGAGGTGACCAATACCTTCTCAATCAAATCCGGTTCGTCGGGCGAGCTGACCGGCGTGAAAATTGGCTCCTTCTGGTCGGGCAACCCGGCACGTGGCCTTCCCCGCCACAACTCGACCATCGTGCTGCTCGATCAGCATACAGGTCGGCTGGGTGCCGTAGTCGAGGCCGGGAAGGTCAACGCCTACAGGACGGCCGCCGCCGACGCGGTTGCGGCCGATCTTCTTGCGCGCAAGCAAGCCAAGGTTCTGGCGATCTTCGGGGCCGGCAACCAGGCGAGCTTCGAAGTGATGGCGCTGGCACGCATCCGCCCAATCGAAACAGTGCTGGTCGTGGCCCGGCCTTCGCCGCGGCGCGACGCTTTTGTCGATCGGATCGGCGAAAGGGGACTGAAGGCGCGCGCTGCCTTGCCGGAAGAAGCCGTGCGCACGGCCGACATCGTGGTGACGGCGACACCCGCACGCGAACCGCTGTTCGATGCCGCTTGGGTGGGACCCGGAACCCATATCGTCAGCATCGGGTCGGATGCTCCGGGCAAACGCGAATTGCCGAGCGAATTGTTTCCCAAGGCACGTCTGTTTTGTGATCTGCTTTCCCAGTCCGTCCAGATCGGCGAGTTCCAACACGTGCGCGACGAGATCGACGCCGGCGTGCTTGTGGTAACACCAATCGGCGACGTTATTGAAAGGCGTGCGCTCGGACGCCGCTTCGACAATGAGATCACTGTCTTCGACAGTTCCGGCATCTCCCTGCAGGACCTCTACATGGCCGACGCGCTGATCCGCGCAAAGGCGTCCCACCGCTGATCAGTTTCGCACCAGGCCCCCAGTCCCGACGGATTTTTCGACACGGCAACAAGGTGGCGGCGCGTGATCCTGCAGTCGTATCAGCGGCGGGCGCGCCAAAGAGTTGCCCGCATGAACCACGGATCGGCGACTAGCGTCTGGCGCGCCAGAAGGCGATACGGTCCTGCAACCGATAGCCCTGGATAATCGCCGGCATGAACCACGGATTGCCACGATAGAGCGGGACGGCCGAAGGCGGTCGAAAGTCGAACGCAGTGCGCGACTGCGCGCCATGCCCCATCAACTTGTGGGCCGCACGCATGCCAATCCATGGCGCCCAGACCACGCCCGAACCGCAGAAGCCAGTTGCATAGACCACGCCGTCCTTCTCGAAGATGCGGGGCAGCATGTCTCGGTTCATCGCCACATTGCCGAACCAGCAATGCGAAAGGCGCACGTTCTCCAACTCTGGGAAAAGGTTCACCAGGCCCTTGCGAAGGAGAAGTTTCGGCGCCGCCGGATCGCCGACGCGGGAACTGTCACGGCCCCCCAGCAGGATACGTTTTCCGTCGGGCGAGGGACGATAATAGAAACCGAGTTGCCGGTTCTCGGTGACCGTCATCAGCTTCGGCATCAGTTGCGCCATGACATCGGGCGCAAGTTCCTCGGTGACGATGATCCGGCTGCGGACCGGAACCAGGCGGCGGCGCAGGAAGGGAGCAGCGCCGTCGGTATAGCCGTTGGTACAGACCAGAACCTGCCGTGCGTCCACCGTCCCCGCCGAAGTCGCGACACGGAACCCCGAACCGTTACTCTCGATCGACTTTACCACTGTATGCGAATGGACCGTCAACCAGGATGCGAGCGCCACCCGCAGGAGCTCAGCATGGAATTTTGCGGGGTGCAGCCCGCCAATGTCCATCCGAACGGTTCCGCCGCGGTAGAAGTCGGTGCCGATATAATTTCGCTGCTCGGCATGCGGAACCGCGTAGGACTCGATCCCCAGTTTCTTTGCCAGCGTCTCGGCGCCGCGCGCCATCTTCTCATACTGTTCATATCCGAAGGCGCCCTTGAATTGGCCAACCAGTCGGAAGTCGCAGTCGAGCCCTTCGGTCTTGATGAAGTCGTAGAGGAATTCGCGTGCGACCTTACCCTCGGCCTCGATCGCCATGGCCTTCTCTTCCCCGAAGCGCCGGGTGATCGTGGCATAGTCCGGCCGGATGCTCGCGCTCGTAATCCCGCCGTTGCGGGTGGAAGCACCCTCGCCCGGATTCATTGCATCAAAAGCTGCGACCGAGCGTCCTTCGCGCGCCAGCACAAGCCCGGCCGAAAGACCGGCATAACCGGCGCCGACGATTGCCACGTCAAGCTTCTTTGCGAGGGGCTGCCGCGGCAGCGGCATGACGGGCGCTGCTTCCCACCAGTAGGGTGTGTTCTTGTCGGCGATATGAGGCTCTTGCACGGGGCTGACTTCTCTACGGTCGGTGAAACTTCAGATGTGGTCGTCTCGGACGTCGAGCGCATCACGCAGCCCGTCACCGATGAAGTTGAAACTGGTTACCGCGATCGTGATTGCAGCTCCGGGAATGATTGCCAGCCAGGGTGCGCTGCCCAGATATTGCTGAGCGCCATTGAGCATGTTGCCCCAGCTGGGCAGTGGCGGCTGGATCCCGTAGCCGAGGAAACTGATGTAGGCTTCCATGAGAATGGCGCGCGCGACCGTCAAGGTGGAAGCAACGATAATCGGCCCCATGGCGTTGGGCAGTATCTCGCGGAACATGATGTGGGTGCCACTCAATCCCAGCATTCGCCCGGCCAGGACGAACTCGCGTTCGCGTAACGAGCGGACTTCCGCTTCGACTATGCGGGCAACCTCCATCCAGCTGGTGAGGGCGATAATGACGGTGATCATCACAGGACTGGGCTTCAGTGCGGCAGCCAGCGCCAGCAGCAGAAAGATCGATGGGAATGACAGGAAACCATCGACCGTGCGCATCAGGGTGGCCCCGACCCAGCCGCCGCGATAGCCGGCAATTACGCCGACCAGCGTGCCGATGAGCGTCGATAAAACCATGGCAAAGAAACCCACCAGCAGCGAGATTCGTCCCGCCATCAAAAGCCTTGCCGCCAGGTCGCGGCCAAGCGGATCGGTACCTAGAAAGTGGTAGCCCGTCAGCGGAGGGGCAAAGCGGGCCCGCAGATCGATATACAGTGAGTCATAAGGCAGGAGATGGGGGCCGAGGACGCAGGCGAGGCTCAGGAAGATGATCATCGCCAACCCGAGCAGCGCCAAGCGATGACGCATGAAACGACGTGCCGCGCGGTTGTTACTCCATCGGCTTGGAGCTGCATTTGCGGTGAAAGCGGTCATATCGGCTGTCTCCTGTCGGGGAAGTTGCGCGCTCAAGCCAGGCGAATGCGCGGATCGACAATAGCGACGACAATGTCGGCGATCAGGTTTCCAAGCAGAACGAGGATGGCGGAGAACATCAGCAGCCCCATCACAACCGGATAGTCGCTGTAACCAAGGCTATCGAGGAACAACCGTCCCATTCCTGGCCAGGTAAAGACGGTTTCGGTCACGAGCGCGCCGGTAAGGACGCTGGGAAGCTGCATCCCGGCCAAGGTAATCATCGGCAAAAGTGCGTTGCCGACGACATGCTTCATCAAAATCCGGCGTTCACTCAACCCTTTGGCCCGGGCCGTCTTGACGAAGTCCTGGCTAATGGCGTCGAGAGTCGCCGTCCGCATGTAGCGGCTCCAGATCGCGACATGGACCAGCGACAGCACGATACTTGGCAGGATCAGATGGTGGAGATAGCCCAGGATCGAGGCATCGCCGATCTCGGACATATTGCCCGCGGGCAGCCAGCCCAGCTTCAGGGAAAAGACGTAGATGCCGACGAGTCCGAACCAGAAGGTGGGGACCGACAACGCGACCATGGCGCCGACAGTTGCAAGATAGTCGAACAGTGAGTAGCGGCGCGTGGCGCCGCGGATTCCGATCCAGGCGCCAATGGAGATTGCAATCACGGTTGAGGAACCCATCAGCAGCAGCGTGGCAAAGAGATGGCTGCCGATGACCTCCAAGACCGGCGCTCCGTCGCGGAAGGAGTGACCCCAGTCGCCCCGCACCAGCCGCCATGCCCAGTCCAGATATTGGATCCATATAGGGCGATCGAGGCCCAGCAGCCCCTTGAGACGCTCGATATCCTGCTGGGTCATTCCGGGATCAAGCCCGAATTGCGCCAGCGGGCCGCCGGGAAGGAGGTTCAAAATGCCGAAGCCGATGATCGAAACGATCACAAGCAGCACCAGGCTCTGCAAGAGGCGATTGAGCAGGAAGCCGCGCATTCGAGTCCCTCCATTGTGGGTTGATGATTTTGGTCTGTTGCCGCCGCCGCGGCGGAATCGGGCTGGGCGGCGGCAACTGCGTGGATCTAGGCCTTCCACTGCCAGGCCGCGGCATTCCACGACGCGGTGCGGGTGTTGGCGTTGGGCTCGAAGCCGTCCAGCCCTTTCTTGCGCCCGAGGACGATTGTGTACGCGAACAGCGGCAGGAAGGGCAGATCGTGGCGCACGACTTCCTGCACACGATTATAGATCGCGCGCCGTTCTTCCGGATCGAAGCTGCGAGCACCCTTTTCGAGCAGGGCATCGACCTCAGGATTGGAATATTGCCCGGTGTTCGAACCGTGTCCGCCTTGAGCGGCGATTGCCTTCGTATGGAGCCGGTTTGTGGCGTCGGGGTCCGCGGCAATCAGATAGGTGACGCCCACCATGGCGGTGTCGAATTGCGATTTCAGCCAGAACTCGCCCCACATGACTGCAGCCGGCAAATTCGAGATCGTCATCTCGACGCCGATCTCGGCAAACGTCTGCTGCAGGAACTGCTGCGTCTGCTCGCGCAGGTTGTTGCCGGAAGTTGTCGAGTTGGAGAAGGACAGTCGCACCCCATCCTTGGCGCGGATTCCATCCGGCCCCGGCACCCAGCCGGCCTCATCGAGGATTTGGCGCGCCCGGTCCAGATTGAACTCCTGAACCGGCAGTTTCGGGTCATAGTAGTAGGACTCCTTCGGCATGAAGGTCTCGGTGAGGGTACCCACGCCGTAATAGATCGTGTCGACAATCGCCTTCCTGTCCAACGCGGCGTAGAGCGCCTGGCGCACTGCCAGGTCCTTGAACTGCGGGCGGCCCAAATTGAGGTAGATCGACTCCAGGGATGCCCCTGTCTCCAGTGTCACCACGCGGTCCGGCAGTTCGCGGGCTTCGGTATAATGGTCGGCGGTGATGAACGACTGATCGACCAGGTCCACGTCGCCGCTCTTGAACTGAGTGTAGAGCACGGTCATGTCGGGGATGTATTTGAAGATGAGCTGCTCGACATAGGGACCTTCGCCGGCGTACTCAGGATTGGCGACGAGCTCGATATGATCGCCCGCAACACGCTGGCCCCATTTGAATGCTCCGGTGCCGACCGGCGCCTGGTTGAACGCGGCTGTGTTCGGATCGGCTTCTTTCCCCAGAATGTGCTTGGGCACGATGAAGGTTTCGGCCAAGAACGAAAGATAGGGCGCGAAGGCCTCCTTCATCCGCCATGTGATCTCGGTGGGCGAAACCACTGTGATGTCCTGCACGAGCGAATGGCCGCTCGTGCGCCAAGCCCGAAACTTCGGGTTCGTGATGAGCTCAAGGGTGAATTTCACGTCTTCGGCCGTGAAGGGCTCACCGTCGTGCCAGCGTGCATTGTCACGCAACCGGATGCGCCAGTTGAGACCGTCCTCCGAAATGCCGCCGTTCTTTTGGCTTGGCACCTCGGCCGCGAGGTTTGGATGTAGGTCGCCTTGGGGATCCATGCGGACCAGCGCGTCGAAAACCGAGAAATGGATCGCGTCATCGACTTCGATATGCGCCATCAGCGGATTGAACACGGTCGGCTCTTGGGAGAGGCCGACGACGACGCGCCCGGCCGGCCCTGCAGGAGGGGTCTTGGCGAAGGCGGGCTTGCCCAACAGATTGGGCGCGATCAGGCCTGCAGCCCCACCTATCGCCATCAGGCGCAGCGCTTCGCGCCTCGAGTAGTTGGACGTAGTCGATGAATTTTTGGTCATGGTAGTTCCTCTCTTGTTATTTCTTATGCGTTTGCTGCTACTGGACGGGCATTGCCCGGCCGCTCTCCTGGAATCGCCGCTACCAGTTGGCGCGTGTAGGCTGCTTGCGGGTTCAGGAATATTTGCGAGGGCGGTCCGCGCTCGACGATCCGGCCCTTCTGCATCACTGCGATTTCGTCGCAGATCTGGCTGGCGACGCGCAGGTCGTGCGTGATGAAGACCATCGACACGCCCGTCTCGCGCTGGATCTGGTCCAGAAGCTGCAGGATCTGCGCCTGGATCGACACGTCGAGTGCGGAGACCGCCTCGTCGGCAATCAACAGCTTCGGCTTGAACATCAGCGCACGAGCGATGCCGATGCGCTGGCGTTGCCCACCCGAGAACTCGTGCGGGTAGCGGCCAAAAGCGCCGGCATCGAGACCGACATGGGCCAGAAGCGCACGCGCTTCATCGCGCGCTTGGACATAAGGCATCCCGTGCGCCAGCGGGCCTACCGTCATGATGTGACCGACCGTCGAGCGTGGGTTCAGAGAAGCGAAGGGATCCTGGAAGATCATCTGGATCCGCGGTCGAAGCGGGCGGAACTTCGCTTCGGAAAGCTTGGCTATGTCACAGCCCTCAAACAAGATCCCGCCGCCGTCACTGTCCAGCAGCTTGATCAGCAGCCGGCCCAGCGACGATTTCCCCGAACCGCTCTCGCCTACGACCCCAAGCGTGCGGCCGGGCGCCAGTTCGAACGAAACCTCGTTGACCGCTGTCACAGTCCGTTGCGCGCCGAACAGCGCGCTGCCACCGCGATAGGTCTTCACCAGACCCTCAACCTTCAGGATCGGCTCTTTGCTGGCAGCGTCCGGACGGGGGCGATCTTCGCCGGTCAAATGCGGTACGGCTGCAATCAGGCGCTGGGTATAAGGGTGCTTGGGCGACTTCAACACCTGCTCGGCGCTGCCTTGTTCGACGACATGGCCCTTTTCCATCACCACGACGCTGTCGGCGATCTCGGCCACGACCCCGAAATCGTGGGTGATGAACATCACGCTCATGCCCTTGCGCCGCTGAATGTCACGGATCAGTTGCAGGATCTGAGCCTGGGTGGTGACGTCGAGCGCGGTGGTCGGCTCATCCGCAATCAGCACCGTTGGCTCGAGCGCCAACGCCATGGCGATCATGACGCGCTGCCGCTGCCCTCCCGAAAGCCGGAACGGGTACTGGTAATACATGAGTTCGGGATCTGGCAGGCCTACTTCAGTGAGCAGTTCGATTGCGCGGTTGCGACAGGTTTGTGGCGTGCCGAAGCCGTGCGCTGCCATGACCTCGTCAATCTGCGCGCCCACTGTCATCAGGGGATTGAGCGCCGAGAGCGGGTCCTGAAAGATCATCGACACGACCCGTCCACGCAGGTTGCGCAGCTTGTCTGGCGACAGGCCGACGATGTTCATCCCTTCCAGCTGGATGACACCCGATGAGAGCCGGATCACCTTCGGCAGAAGCCCCATGATCGCGTTCGCCGTCACCGACTTACCCGATCCGGACTCGCCTATGATGCAAAGGATCTGGCCGCGTTTCAGATCGAAGGAAATATCCTTGACAGCATGGGTCCGTTCCATGCCTTGCGGCAAATTCACTGTGAGGTCGCGCACCGAAAGCGCCACATCGTGGGGGGCTACAGCCTGGATGCTTGCGATCATCGAGATCACCTCCCCTTTCAACCGAGCGCGTCCACCCTGTTGCGGACCGCTTCATCGCCCTTTGAGCAGAAGCGCCTCACCCTAGCGGCCGTAGTCCGGCCTTCTCGGCGCTTCGCGCGCTGAGGCTGCGAGAGACGGGTTCTGCTCATCCTGGCGGCTCCCTTATGAAATCCGATCCGTGTACCGGACTCTGTTCCCTTTTTCTTGGAGAACTCTCCGAAGGGGCAAGCCTTGCCTGTCGAATGTCCTCTGGAGCCTGCCTGCCAAAAGGAAGGGTTGCTCCGTTCTTGCAGCCAGTCTGACTGTTCTGTTTCCGCAGAGTCTTCGAAACTTGGCCCTCGCGCGGCAGGAACTTCTGAAAAGAACATCCAGTTCGGCATTTCACTCTGTTCCCGTTTCGGCGCGGAAACCGGGATCACGCAACCATATCCTTCATTCGGCAATACGTGGCCATGAGGGATAGGACCAAAGATTTCCGGTGTACATCGACACCATTTGCGGGCCATGGCGCCCAAACGGATTAGTGACCGTGCGGCCCATCGCAATGTCGGCCAAGGCGCTGCCGATCAAGGTCGACGACTGCGCCGTATGCCGCCCATGCCGCAGATGACGCGACTGCATGAAATGTACTCCAGCTTGCCCGCGCAGCGAGCTTTTCGCGCAATAATTGCCTGTCCCGGGGGCTGCTAAACGCAGGAAATTCCGTCCAGGCACAAACTCCGCAGTCTGCCTCTGCGGGCGGCAGGTTAGGATGCTTCAAATTACCGGAGTCCCATCCATGCCCGCGCCGCTCATGCACATCGACTGCAGCCCTTCCCTCCCTCGCGAGGCGGACGTCGTCGTCATCGGCGGCGGGGTGGTGGGCGTGTTCAGCGCTTACTATCTGGCGCGCCGCGGCCTCAAGGTCGCCCTGGTCGAGAAGGGGCGTATCGCGGCCGAGCAGTCCAGCCGCAACTGGGGTTGGTGCCGCCAGCAGAACCGCGATGCGCGTGAGCTGCCGATGGCGACCAAGAGCCTCGACCTCTGGGAGAAGGTAGCACAGGAGACCAGCCAAGACACCGGCTTTCGCCGCTGCGGGCTCCTCTATCTCTCACAAGACGAAAATGAGCTGGCAGGCTGGGCGAAGTGGCGCGATTTTGCGAGAACGGTCGGCGTCACCACGCACATGCTGAGCGCGGAAGAAGCCACCGAACGGGGCAAAGCGACGGGCCGCAAATGGAAAGGTGGCGTGTTCTCACCAACCGACGGAACGGCGGACCCTTCCAAGGCAGTGCCGGTTGCGGCGCGCGGCATCATGGCGGCGGGAGGCACCGTACATCAGCATTGCGCGGCGCGCGGGCTGGAGTTGAGCGCCGGCCGGGTGAGCGCTGTGGTGACCGAAGCGGGTAGCATCCGGACAAAGACCGTGGTCATGGCCGGGGGCGCGTGGGCTTCCTCCTTCTGCAACCAGCTTGGTATGCGTTTTCCGCAAGCTGCCGTGCGTCAGTCCATTCTGGCCGTGGCGCCAGGCGCAAACGGTCTGCCAGATGCCCTGCATACCGCTCGCATCTCTCTGACGCGGCGCAGCAACGGTGGATACACGCTGGCGATCAGCGGGCGGGCGCGTGTCGACCCAACGCCGCAACAGTTCAGGTTCAGCCGCGAGTTTGTACCTATGTTCGCCCGCCGCTGGCGCAATCTCGCCCCGGGCGCCTTCGAGGGCTGGCGTCAGGGCCACGAAAGCCTGCGCAAATGGACCCTCGACGACATCACGCCAATGGAACGGAACCGGATTCTCGACCCGAAGCCCGACATGGGGCAGATTCGGCTGACATATCGGAGAGCCTGCGAATTGATCCCCGAACTCCAACGGGTCGCGATCTCCGATGTGTGGGCGGGTTATATCGACAGTACACCCGACGGCATTCCCGCAGTCGGCGAAGTGGAGGGGATTCCGGGCTTCATCCTGGCGGCGGGATTCAGCGGTCACGGCTTCGGGATTGGCCCCGGCGCGGGGCATATGATCGCCGACATCATCACAGGCAGCGAGCCTATTGTCGATCCGCGTCCTTATAGGCCCGAGCGTCTGAAGACCGCTGCGTGGGGCAAGGTCGCTGAATTCTGAGAAGACCGTCTTGCCAAGGTACAATCGGTCGCACACGAGATTGAGGCACGATGCGGCCAGCACAAAAACAGGGAACTGACGATGCGCGAATATGAGATTGCCGCCATTCCTGCCGACGGGATCGGGCCAGAGGTCATTGCCGCAGGTCTCCAGGCGCTTAAGGCGCTGCAGCAGCGCTGCGGCGACTTCAAGCTGCGCGTCCAGCACTTCGACTGGGGCTCGGACTACTACAAGGCCCATGGTCGGATGATGCCCGAAGATGGCGTGGCGCAACTGAAGCGCTTCGACGCCATCTTCTTTGGCGCGGTAGGCGCTCCCGACCTGCCCGACGATATCACGCTCTGGGGCCTCCGGCTGCCGATTTGCCAAGGCTTTGATCAATACGCGAACGTGCGGCCGACAAGAATATTGCCCGGGATCGTTTCTCCGCTGGCGGGTGTTGGCCCTGGCGATCTGGATTGGGTGATCGTGCGGGAGAATTCCGAGGGCGAGTATTCGGGCCACGGCGGCCGCGCCCATCGCGGCCTCCCCGAGGAGGTCGGAACTGAGGTCGCGATCTTCACGCGCGTCGGCGTCACCCGCATCATGCGCTATGCATTCCGGCTGGCGCAGTCACGGCCGCGAAAGCTCCTGACCGTGGTTACGAAATCCAACGCTCAGCGTCACGGCATGGTAATGTGGGACGAAATCGCAGCCGAGGTGGCGCAAGAGTTCCCTGACGTCGCGTGGGACAAGATGCTAGTCGATGCTATGACAGTGCGTATGACGTTGAAACCTCGGAGCCTCGATACGATCGTCGCCACCAATCTTCACGCCGACATATTGTCGGACCTGGCAGGCGCGCTCGCGGGCAGTCTCGGCGTTGCACCGACCGCCAACATTGATCCCGAGCGTCGCTATCCCTCGATGTTCGAGCCAATTCACGGCTCGGCATTCGACATCGCCGGCAAGGGTATTGCCAACCCGGTCGCCACCTTCTGGACCGCTGCCCAGATGCTCGAACATCTGGGCGAGAGCGCAGCGGCCGTGCGGTTGATGAGCGCTGTGGAAACGGTGACGAGTGAAGGCGTGCTGACGCCGGACGTGGGAGGGACAGCGACCACGCAGGAAGTGACGGACGCCGTCTGCCGAGCGATCCGCGGTTCGAACGTGTGACAGGTCTCCAATGAAGCTCGACAAGATCGACATCAAGATCTTATCCCAACTGCAAAAGAACGGGCGAGTCACGAATGTCGAGCTTGCCGACCTTGTCAATCTTTCGCCGAGCCCTTGCCTGATGCGGGTGAAGAAGCTTCAGGCGGAAGGCTTCATCACCGGTTATTCCGCCCAGATCGATGTGTCCAAGCTCGGACAGACTCTAACGATCTTCACCGAAGTCACGCTCAAGCACCATCAACAGAACGACTTCGCGAGATTTCTCACCGCAATTCAGAAAGTCGATTCGGTCATCGAATGCCATCTGGTTTCAGGCGGATACGACTATCTTGTGAAGTTTGTCACAGCAGGCATCAGCGAGTACCAGACGATCATGGAGCGCATGATCGAATTGGATATCGGAATCGACAAATATTTCAGCTTCGTCGTGCTGAAGTCACCGATCGTGAAATCCCATTTGCCTCTCGACATCATTTTCGACAAATGAGAATGCAGCTCCGGCTCGGTCCTCAAGCAGCGGGCGCTCGTGCCAAGCTCCATCTTGTTGCGCGCGGCACTTGTCGAATGACGATGTCACGTTTCGGGGGAGGCTGTCATTGCCACTGGCCTGTCGTCAAATGGCTTGAATATATATCATGAAATGATATATAGGCATTTAACACGCAGAGCTTGCGGAGTTGCGACAATCTCGCCTCGGGTCACAGTTGGAGCAAAGGCAACAGGCGAAAAGATGAACAAGATTGACACTTTGATCCACCGAAGAGCTGACGATCGCCGGAAGACTGCGCAAGCCTGTGTATCGCGTATTCTCGGGAACGCCAAAGCCCGCGGCGTCGATATCTCTGTTGTCGGATCCCTCGCGAAAAACCGTTTCCGCGTCCACTCGGACGTAGATCTGCTGGTGCACGGACGCACTGATCCGGCGCGCCGGGCCATGGTAGAGCGCTTGGTCGCAGACCAGCTTCGGGGAACGAACATTCCTTACGACCTGATCTTTGCCTCAGACGTTTCGTCCGAACGAGTGCAGGAATTGCTTAATGACAGCGTTTAAGCATCCGGCATTCGCAAAACTGTCGCCAAAAATCGACCGCGCTGCGAAGGAACTGCAGCAAATCGAGGAATATCTCGCGGCTCATCGGAGTGAGCTGTCACTCGGCGAATGGGGCGCGGTCGCAGCAGTTTCGCTGGGAGTCCACAATGTCTACAACGGCATCGAGGACATCCTGCTCAGCCTCTCCAACGACATAGACGGCCTCGTTCCCCAAGGGCCGACGATGCACCAGGACGTGCTCGATCAGATGTCGGCGGAAATTGCAGGCATCCGGCCGGCTGTGCTCGACCCCGAGCTTTATCAGTCCTTGAGTGAGTTAAAGGGATTCCGTCACCTGGTGAGGCATCGGTACGGTTTTGACCTCAAAACCGACAAGGTGCAGGAAAGCCTCGACAGGGTAAAAGAGGCATTTCCGTCTTTCGTCGAGGCCATTGTTTACTTGGAAAGCACTCTTACTGAGGAAAACACCCACGACAGTGATGGCGGCGGCGACGGCTCAGGGGGCCGGGCATCTGGTGGTCCCTGAACCAATGGCTCAGTCGTGTGCGCCGGAAGAGATTCTGCGGGCGTTGACCCCTGAGAATTGTCGGCTGGTGGCGCTGATCCATCGGTATCGACCGCAAAGCATCACGGAACTGTGCAGGTTGGCGGCGCGTCCGCAGCCGAACGTATCCCGCTCCTTGGCGGCCCTTGAGCGGGCGGGAATTGTCTCAATGGCGGGCTCTAGGCCGAAGAGACCCGAACTCGCCGTGCAACGAGTCACGATCGACCTCGCTGAGCTTCAGAATGGCCGATGCGAGGTCGACGATTCGTGGAGACAAATCGCCCGACCATCATCTTTGCTGCGCGATGGGTGACAGGGGCAAAGGTCGATCAGTGGGTGCGCCGCTGACCAGGTTTGGCAAGTGGCGGACGTGAAGCCTCGGTGACGCCGAGCCAAGCGTTCGTACAGCGGAGAAAGAAGCGTCTGGGCTGATACTTAGGCCGGGACACATGCGAAAGACCCGGGCGGCGTGAGTTTAGCCCTGGTCAATGCAATGCGCCCGCTGATCATGCCTTCATCGCTGCCCGCACATCCTTATCTTCGAGGGTTTGGTCCAGCGTCATCCGCGTGCGTTCGAGGATTCCATCAATATCGTCCTCGGTGCAGCAGAGCGGCGGCGCAAAGCCGAGGATGCCGCTGTTGAAGGCACGGATGACAAGGCCGTTTGCCCACGCGCGCTCGAAGATGCGGCGCCCCGGATCGGCCGCCGCCGGCAGCGGTGTCTTGCGTGCCTTGTCGGTGACCAACTCGACTGCTGCCAGCATGCCGCGACCGCGAATGTCGCCAACCAGCGGGTGGTCGGCGAGCGAGCGAAGGCCTTCCATCAACCGCTTCCCCACCTTCCGCCCATTCTCGAGCAGGCCATTTTCATAGAGACGCAGACATTCGAGCCCGACCGCCGCGCTCACGGGATGGGCCGAATAGGTATAGCCATGGCCGACAGCCGCTTTGCCGGCTCCGTCCGCGATCGTATTGTACACATGGTCCGATATGAAGACGGCGCCCATCGGCACGTAGCCCGAGGTCAGTCCCTTCGCCGTGGTCATGAAATCCGGCACGACCTCGTCTTCCTCACAGGCGAAGAGAGGGCCTGTGCGGCCAAAGGCAGTGATAACTTCGTCGGCAATGAACAGAATGTCGTGTTCCTTGCACACGGCATGCAGAGCCTTCAGCCAACCTGTCGGAGGAACGAGGACACCGCCCGAACCCTGGATTGGTTCGGCGTAGAAGGCCGCAACGCGGCCCGCGCCGAGTTCTGCAATTTTGGCCCGCAGGGCCGCGACCGATGCGCCGATGATCGCCTGCGGATCGGAACCGACTGGATTGCGATAGGCGTAGTGCGAGGGAATCTTGTGCTGCCAGTCGTAAGGCACGCCGAAACCTGCGTGAAAAGCCGGGATCGCGGTCAGACCTGACCCTGCCGTCGAGGATCCATGGTAGCCGTGCTCCACCGAGATGAACTGGTCCTTTTGCGGCGTACCCTTGGCATGGTAGTAATAGCGAATGAAGCGGACTGTACTGTCGACTGCGTCGGAGCCGCCAAGCGTGAAATAGACATGGTTCAAATCGCCGGGCGCCAACTCGGCAAGCCTGGCAGCAAGGCGAATGGCAGGCTCGGATCCGAGCCCGAAATATCCCGTCGCATAGGGAAGCTCTCTTAGCTGCTTTGCCGCTGCTTCAATGACGCTTTCCTGGCCATATCCGATATTTACACACCATAGACCGGCGAATCCGTCCAGCAGGGTTTTCCCGCTTGCATCGGTCACGGTTGCGCCTTTGGCGGATTTGAGCACCCGCACGCCCGTCTTCTCGTGGCTCCGATAGCATGAAAACGGGTGAACCAGATGTGCGCGATCGAGTTCGATCAGTGAGTTTGCCAGCATTTGCTTCCTCCGATTCAGCGTAGGGCCTGACTTACGAGAGCGTAAGTCCGGTGTGGTGCAGTTTCGTCCTTCAGCTCGTTTTCCAGCGTGATCTGCTGCGCGGTCACGGATCATTTCGGGCCTGAATTCGCCTAGGCCGAAGATAGCCCGCCGCGGGCAGCAGTTCCTCCCGACCAGAACCTGAGCGATGGGCGTTTTGACTTTCCTTTGTTGCCGGCGCCGCATCTTATGCCGACGCACGGCTGAAGGATCGCGCTCCCGCCGAAGCTCGAAACGAACTCAGGCGCAACTCTCTGCCAAAGCTCTCACGCAATACAAAACAATCTGCTTCAGGGCGCATCGAATGCGGCGACTAGTCTTCTCCGGTCCTCATTATGATCCTTGCTGTTAAAGGCACGCGGTGCCGACAGGATTGGAAGGATCGACGCCCATGACCCAGTTCAGACCGAAATACATCACCTTCGACTGCTATGGTACGCTGACCAACTTCGACATGGCCGGTGCGGCGAGACGCGTATACGACGCGCAGCTCTCCCCGGCTGGGATGGCGCAGTTCATCAAGGATTTCTCGGCCTATCGCCTCGACGAGGTTCTTGGCGCCTGGAAGCCGTACAGCGAGGTCGTGCACAATTCCGTGGAACGGACCTGCAAGCGCAACGGCGTCGCATTCCGGCCCGAAGATGCCCAGCGCATCTATGCGGAAGTGCCGACATGGGGTCCGCACCCGGATGTCCCGGCGGGCCTGGCCAGGGTCGCCAAGGAGATTCCGCTGGTGATCCTGTCGAACTCCATGAAGAGCCTGATCATGTCGAATGTGGAGAAACTCGGCGCACCCTTTCACATGGTCATCACGGCCGAGGAGACCGGCGCCTACAAGCCGCAGATGAAGGGCTTCGAACATATGTTCGAGAAGCTAGGCTGCGGCCCGGAGGACATCACACATGTGTCGTCTTCATTCCGCTACGATCTCATGACGGCCTATGACCTTGGCATCAAGAGCAAGGTCTGGGTGAACCGCGGCCATGAACCTGCGAACCCCTTCTACGAATATACCGAAATCAGGGATATCGGCGGTCTGGCCGGCGCCGTCGGACTGGAGCCCGTTCGGGAATTCGCCTGAACATTTTTTTGCTGGCGCAGTCGCACCAGACTGAGGCGCTCCCAAAACGCTAATAGTCGTTGGTCGCGAAAAGAAAGGGGCGGTTTTCACCGCCCCTTTCTTGTGGTTCCCACGCTTTAGAGCTGCAAGTGTTTCCACCTGCGTGCAAGATAACTAGTTAAGCCCGCCAACATGAAGCGCCTTGACCTCGAGATATTCCTCGATGCCGAGCTGCGATCCTTCGCGCCCCACTCCCGACTGCTTGACACCGCCGAAAGGCGCAACCTCGGTCGAGATCATGCCTGTGTTGAGCCCGACCATACCGAACTCCAGCGCCTCGGCAACACGCCATGAGCGCTTGAGGTTGTCGGTGTAGAAGTAGGCGGCAAGGCCGAACGGCGTACCGTTCGCAATGGCGATGGCCTCTTCCTCCGTCTCGAAGCGAAAAAGCGGCGCCACCGGACCGAACGTCTCTTCCGATGCCAGGAGCATCCCCGTAGTAGCCTCTCCCAGCACGACGGGCCGTGCATATTGCTTACCCTCCGGCATCGTCTCGCTTTGGGCGATGATCTGGGCACCTTTCGCCTGAGCATCGGCGATGTGACGCTCGATCTTGTCGATCGCGGCCGCGTTGATCATCGGGCCGATCTCAGTGCCCTCATCGGTCCCTGCGCCAACCTTCATCCGCGTGACGCGCCGGCTCAGCTTTTCGGCGAAAGCGTCGTAAACGCCTTCCTGCACAAGAATCCGGTTCGCGCAGACGCAGGTTTGACCGCCATTGCGGAACTTGGATGCGATCACCCCTTCAACTGCCTTATCCAGATCGGCGTCGTCAAAGACGATAAAGGGTGCGTTGCCGCCAAGCTCCAGGCTCAGCCGCTTGATGCTATCGGACGCGCCACGCATGAGCAGCGCACCGACGCGCGTCGAACCGGTGAACGAGATCTTGCGCACCGTCTGATTGGCCATCAGTTCGTTGCCGATTTCGACGGGCATGCCGGTCACAATGTTGATCACGCCTGCAGGGATACCTGCCCGTTCCGCCAGAACGCCGAGCGCCAGCGCCGAGAATGGCGTAAATTCCGACGGCTTGATGACTACCGTACAACCTGCGGCCAGCGCCGGTGCTACTTTGCGTGCGATCATCGCGTTGGGGAAATTCCACGGCGTGATGATGGCGCAGACGCCGACGGGTTCTTTCAGCACCAGAATGCGGCGATCGGCCGTGGGTGACGGAATGGTCGAGCCACCGATCCGACGCGCCTCCTCCGCAAACCATTTCACAAAAGATGCGCCGTAGCGGATTTCTGCTAACGCCTCGGCAAGCGGCTTGCCCTGTTCCAGCGTCAGCAGGAGCGCGAGATCCTGTTCGTGCTGGCGGATGAGGTCGTGCCAGCGTTCCAGAAATCCTGCACGCTCGGCATGCGTCCTTTTCTTCCAGCCTTTGAAGGCCTCGGCCGCGGCATCGATTGCCGCTCTCGTCTCGTTCTCCCCCATTGCGGGAACGGTGCCGAGAACACTTTGGCTGGCCGGGTCAACGACATCGACCACGCCCTTCGTTTCCGCATCCCGCCAGACACCGCCAATCAGCGCCTGCTGGCGAAAAAGGTCGGAGTCGTTGAACATGCCAATCTTCGTCATCGCATTCATGGTCTTTCCTCTGCCCTTTCAGCTTAATCCTGCCAGCACGGCCTGCGTGATCGTTTCAGTCCTGTCCTTGCCTGCGATCGTGCCAATCCCCCGCGCGGTGCGGACTCGATTGCCGACATCACTTCCGCCGCAGCGTGCCCCTCGCCCAGATGCTCGAGCATCATGGCACCGGACCAGATCGCGGCGATCGGATTGGCGACGCCGAGATGCGCGATGTTGGGCGCCGAACCATGGACCGGCTCGAACATGGAAGGCACGCTGCGATCGGGATTGATATTGGCGGAGGCGGCGTACCCCAGCCCTCCCTGAATGGCCGCTCCAATATCGGTGAGGATGTCGCCGAAAAGGTTCGATGCGACAATTACGTCGAGGCTTTCCGGCGCCAGGACCATACGGGCGGCAATGGCGTCGATGTGGTAGTGCGAGACCTCCACATCGGCATAGTCTTTCGCCACCTCGCGCGTGACCTCATCCCAGAAAACCATGGAGTGTTTCTGCGCGTTGGATTTGGTGACAGATGCGAGCTTCTTGCGACGCGCCCGCGCCTGTTCGAAACCGAAACGGATGATCCGTTCGACACCCGTACGCGTAAAGATCGCAGTCTCAACCGCGACCTCATCGGCCGTGCCGGAATGAACGCGCCCACCGGCGCCGGAATATTCGCCTTCCGTATTCTCGCGGATGCACAGGATATCGAAACCATCGGAGCGGAGGGGCCCCTGAACGCCCGGCAACAGCCGGTGCGGTCGTATGTTGGCGTACTGCGTGAAGCCTTTCCGGATCGGCAGGAGCAGTCCGTGAAGCGATACTGAGTCGGGCACTTCCGCGGACCAGCCCACAGCGCCGAGATAGATCGCATCGAATTTTCGGAGTGTATCGATGCCGTCTGACGGCATCATTGCACCGGTCTCCAGGTAGTAGGCGCACGACCACGGGAATCTTGTGTCATCAAGGACGAAACCGCCCTGCTTAGCCGCCGCCTGCAGCACCTGCCATGCCGCCTCCATCACGTCCTTGCCGATGCCGTCGCCGGGGATCAGCGCTATCTTGTAGGTCTTCATGGATGGACGTCCTCATTCGCACTAGCGTCACTGGAACAGTAGTCGACCGCCCGCCGCATTTTCCGTCGAGGCTGAGCCCTCCGACGGCGTCGAATCGCGTCAGGCGGACCCTGGAAAGCCGATTGTTCTGGAACCGCCGCGCGTTATTCGGCCGGACCTGGAGCACTGAACTCAGTCATAAACGCAGACGTAGATCTTGCGCACGGTCTCGATCGTGCGCCAGACGCCGACGAAACCGGGTTTCATCACGAAACTGTCGCCGGCGCGGTAGGTCTTGGTCTCACCGCCCTTCTCCTCGATTTCGACGAGACCCGAAACGATGTGGCAGAACTCGTAGAGAGTGCCCTTGATCGAATGCGTCTCGCCGGGCGTCGCCTCCCAGACGCCGGTCAGAACCTTCTCACCTTTCGAGGCATCCTGCGCCCAGGTCTTGAAGGATGGATTGCCCGAAATGAGCCGCTCCGGAGCCGGTAATGCCTCCTTCGGCGCAAAGTCTGGAACTGTGTCGATCGTGATCAGAAGTGACATGTGATGTTTCCTGGTTAGTAGCCGAGTGTCCGATCGACGAGGCCGATCAGTTCTTCTCCGGCGCGGTGGCGCCGGATGTTGTCGACGACGGATTGTGCCGCCGTATGCGGTTGCGTCACCGAGGCGATGTGCGGCGTTATCATCACCTTCGGATGCGACCACAGCGGATGGTCTTCCGGAAGCGGTTCTGGATCGGTGACATCAAGCATCGCCGCAGATACGTGACCGGTGTCGAGCGCGTCGATCAGCGCGGTCTGGTCCAGTTGCGGACCCCTGCCGACATGCAGCAGCTGCGCCCCGGCGGGCAGTAAGTCGAAGAACTCCGCATCGAGCATGCCGTGCGTTTGTTCCGTGAGCGGGAGAAGGCAGACGAGAATATCCGTTTGCTTCAGAAAGCCCGCGAGTTGGTCCGTGCCGTGAAAGCAGGCGACGTCCTCGATCCGCTTTTCGCTGCGGCTCCACCCGGCAAGCTGAAACTGGAACGGCTTCAAGCGCTCGATAGCCGCGCGGGCCAGCATGCCAAGGCCGAGAAAGCCAACCCGGCGTTCGGCCGCCTGTCGAGCGGCAATCGGTTTCCACAAGCACTTTTTCTGCTGCTCAAGATAGGCGGGCATCTCGCGGTGGAGCGCCAACACGCCGAGCGCGACGTATTCCTGCATCATGCGTATGATGCCGTCCTCGACCATGCGCACAAGCTTCACATGGCTTGGCACTCCGTCCTGCTTGAACTGGTCGACGCCCGCGCCGATGGAAAACAGCACTTCCAGATTGCGGTAGCGCGAGATCTCGTCCGGCACCGTCCAGGTGATGAGATAGCGCACCTTCTCCGGCTCCATCTCGTCTCCGGAATGGAAGAATTCCAGATCCGGGAGCTCGCGCGCGAATATCTCGCGGAAGACCGCAGCACGCGCCGCATCGGAATTGAAAAGAAACGCCATGGCGACCGCCCTTCCTTCAGGCCGCAAGACGCGCGCCGAGCCCCTCGATCATCTTCCGGCAAGCGGCGAGTTCACCGATCTCGATATACTCATTGCGACGATGGGCACGGCCGATGTCGCCAGGACCGCAAATGATCGCGTCGATGCCGGCCTGCTGGTAAAGCCCGGCCTCCGTGCCGAAGCTGACGGCTGTGAGCGGCTCCTGCCCCGTCAGCTCGGTCAGAACGGCCGCTAGCGCGCTCCCGTTCGCGGGCGCGAGGGCGGGATAGGTGCTCAACTCGTGCCACACCACATCGAAGCCGCTGTCTCGCAGGGCGAAAAGCCGGGTCTTGACAGGCTCAAGCAGGGAGGCTGGAGAAACGCCGGGCACGGCGCGCACCTCGATATCGGCTGTGCATTGGCCAGGGATGATGTTGACCGCCTGTCCACCGGCGATGACGCCCACCTGCAAGGAAGAATATGGGGGCTCGAAATTTTTATCGAGCGGCCCGTCGGCGAGGGACTGGCCGTAGACCACGGCGTATGTGATGACGCTGGCCATGGCGTGCACAGCATTGAGTCCGAGATCGGGGCGTGAGGAATGGCCGGATCGCCCCATCACCTCGAGCCGCGCGGCGGCCTTCCCCTTGTGCGCGCGCACAGGCTGCATCCAGCTCGGCTCGCCGACAATGGCGCCAAGCGGCCTCTCGCATAAGCTCGGCAACGCGGCCAGGAGATGCGGCACACCACGGCACCCCGCCTCTTCGTCATAGGAGAATGCGAGATGAACTGGCTGCCGCAGGTTCATCGCAGCAAGTCCTGGGAGCGCGGCCAATGTGCAGGCGAGGAAGCCCTTCATGTCGGTGGTGCCGCGGCCGTATAGCCTGCCGCCCTCGCGGCGCAGGACGAACGGATCCGAGCTCCATTCCGGCTCGCCGGCCGGCACGACATCCATATGTCCGGAGATGATGTAGCCCCGACCCTGGCGCGGGCCGATCGTCACGAAGAGGTTGGACCGGTCGCCCTCGGGACCGGGCAGAACCGTCACCTCGGCTCCGGCTGCCTGACAGTAGTCGCGGATCCAATCGACGATCGCGCGGTTTGGCGTGCCCACAACAGAGGGAAATCCAATCAGCGTCGCGAGGATTTCTTCCACGTTCATGGCGGTCCGCTCTAATCGCACATTATCACCGGGTGCAACCAGCGTATCCGCAGGCAGCAGAGTTCGCTGCCGAATTGCGTCATGCTTTGGCCGAAGATTGCGAAAAAGCACCTCGAACCAGCGAAACCTGCTGGCTTTCCCGTATAATGCTACGGCAAAAGAGGCATGTCGCGACATGGCGATCGATTACAACGTCACACCGCGTGCCTTGCGCATTTGTTGAAGGATCGACTGAGATGCAGAGATCAGTACGCCTGAAATCCTTCGAACTGGTCGCGCGGGACATCAATGATGTCGACGTTGAGCTGCTGCACGCGCTGTCGATCTCAGTCCGCTGGCCTCATCGGCCGAAGGATTGGAACCTACTGCGTCGCGCCGGCCAGGGCATCGTTGCCGTTGATGGTATTGGACGCGTTTTCGGCAGCGCGATGTGGTTTCCTCACGGGGACGATTTCGCCACCATCGGCGTAGTGATCACAACGCCCCGCACGCAAGCGCAAGGAGGCGGCCGGTGGCTCATGGACCTAGTCCTCGAGCAGTGCGGCGATCGCAACTTGGCCCTCAATGCTACCCATGCTGCCTATCCTCTTTATGTCTCACTCGGTTTCACGACCGAGGCGACTGTATACATGCGCCAGGGGGAAGTCCCACCGGTCCTCCCAACAGTGCCGTCCCTGGACGGTCAATTGCAGGCGCTGTCGAGCGACAGGCTGAAGGAGATCACGGCGCTGGACACGCGCGCGTTTGGGACAAACCGCGAGAGGCTGCTCACGTTGCTCGCGGCCGATGCCTCAATCTGCACTTTGAGCCGCGGCAGCGAGATCGTCGGCTATTCCATGTGTCGCGAGTTCGGGCGTGGTCACGTGATCGGCCCGATGGTCGCGGGAAACGATTTCGACGCGGTCCATCTTACAGCCGTGCATCTGAAGGGACTGGCAGGACGATTTGCCCGCGTCGACACCCGCGAGAAGGATGGCGTGTTTGCCGCGTTTCTCCAGCAGTGCGGCCTCGGCATTGCCGAGACCGTTACGACCATGTCCAAGGGGCGCCGCTTTCTGAACCGGGAAGACAATGGGCCTTGGGTCTATGGATTGGCGGGCCACGCCTTGAGTTGAATGCAAGCACGCTCTCGCCTTCAATCAGCGGTCAGAGGACCAGGTCGATCAGTGCGGGCGTCGATCAGACGGCTTAATGCGGTTGCCGTCACGCGGCCGGAACGGCTGCCGCCTCGAATCTGCTCCGAAGCCCGGATTCGGTCTCCGCTGCCGGCATTATGAGCGTCCGACGCCCATCCGCCACGCCATCCACGATGACATGGCCGATGCCGCGCGAGCACGGCTCGATGCGCGCGTTGAGATGATAAATGTCCCGCAGCAGATGTGAGGTGATGATGTCCCGCGTTGGCCCGCATGCGACCAGCCGGCCGTCCGCGATGACCATTGTCTGATCGCTGAAGCGCAGGGCCTGATTGAGGTCGTGCAGGGCGATCAGCACGACCATGCCTCGCGCCCTGGCAAGTTCCCGCATGAGACCGAGCACTTCCACCTGCCGCGACAGATCGAGTGCTGATGTCGGTTCGTCCATCAGCAGGACCTCCGGCTCGCGCACCAGCGTCTGTGCCAGGCTGGCGAGTTGCCGCTGGCCGCCGGAAAGCTCGCCAATGTTGCGGAAAGCGATGTCGGCGATGCCGAGCGCCGCAAGGGTCTCGTCGATGCGAGCCAGATCATCGTCGCCCACGGACCAGCCCATACCCTGCTTGCGGGCGAGCAACACTGACTCATAGACGGTGAGCACCGCGTTGGCGGACGTTTCCTGTGGCATGTAGCAGATGCCGCTCGTCGCGCGAATGGCCCCCTCGACATGCATTGCTCCCGGTCCTTGCAGGAGGCCGGCGATGCGCCTGAAGAGCGTCGACTTCCCGGCGGCATTCGGACCGATCACAGCCACAATGTCTCCGCCCTCGAACACTGGCGTCGTCACATCCCGAAGCCGGAGGCTCGTCCCGTAGCGCGCGCCGAGCGCCTCAAGCCGGATCGTCACCATGAGCGCCTCGTGCTGGACAGGATGAGCGAGATGAAGAAGGGGATGCCGATCAGCGAGGTGACGATGCCGATCGGGAAAACCGTCCCCGGGATAAGCGACTTGCTGACGACCGAGCTGGCCGACAGGATGAGCGCGCCCGCGAGCGCCGAGGCGGGCAGGAAGAAGCGTTGGTCCTCGCCGATGACCATGCGCGCGATGTGCGGGCCCACGAGGCCGATAAAACCTATGGTGCCGACGAAGGCGACGGGAATGGCGGCGAGGAGGCTCACCAGGATGAGCGTCTCGAGCCGCAGGCGACCGACTTTGACGCCGAAGCTGGCCGCCTTGTCCTCACCGAGCCTCAACGCCGTCAGCGCCCAGACGCGCCGGGCGAAAATGGGTAAGACTGCGAGGAGAATGAATGTGGTGACCGCAAGCTTAGGCCAAGTGGCCTTGGTGAGGCTGCCCATTGTCCAGAAGACGACCGCCGCCAGCGCTTCCGCCGACGCGAAAAACTGGACGAGCGCGAGCAGCGCGTTGAAGGTGAAAACCAGCGCGATGCCGAGCAGCACGATGGTCTCCGCGC
The DNA here is from genome assembly GCF_040319905.1 of Mesorhizobium sp. M0833. Lineage (NCBI taxonomy): Bacteria > Pseudomonadati > Pseudomonadota > Alphaproteobacteria > Hyphomicrobiales > Phyllobacteriaceae > Mesorhizobium > Mesorhizobium sp. M0833. The sequence goes on from NZ_JAMYOQ010000021.1 coordinate 71,655, forward strand.
TGACGCCGCGCTTGACGCTCAGCACGTGAATGAGGAAGGCCGCCAGCATCGCCATCACGAAGGCGTTGATCGGCACTACATACTCGACTGCGGCGGGGACAAGCCTCACCCCGAAGGCAAGCGCAAGCGCGGCGCCGAAGCTCGCGGCGGCGGATATGCCGAGCGTGAAGGGGCTCGCCAGCGGGTTGTTGAGGATGGTCTGCATCTGCGCGCCGGCCACGGCTAGCGCCGCTCCTACGACAATCGCCATCAGGGCCACCGGCATGCGGATGTCCCAGAGCACCACGCGCACCTGCTGCGGCACGGTGTCGGGGAACACAAGGGCCCGCACGACCTCGCCGAGGTCGTAGCGGGCGGGACCGACCGCAAGGTCGACGCACAGGCTGAAGAGCAGGGCAGCGCCGAGGCCGACAAGGATCAACTGCCGCCGCCAGACGAGAGCGCGGTAACGCCCTCGTCCATCGGTGCTGTGGAGCGCGGTGCTGACGGCCGTCGATTCAATCGACATCGGTCAGCGAGACCCAGTGGCCGGGCCTGTATGCGATGGGCAGGAATTTCTTGTGCAACTCGCTGAAGGTCACCTCAGGATCAAGGTCGGCGAAAAGATCGGGATGCAGCCACTTCGCCATCTGCTGGATGGCCACGAACTGATAAGGACTGTTGTAGAACTGATGCCAGATGGCATGCACCGCGCCGTCCTCGACGGCCTTCACGCCGGTCAGCGCCGGCCGCTCGGTCAGCGCCTTCAGCTTGCGCACCGCCTCCGCCTCATCACGGCCGGGGCCGACGCCCACCCAGGCACCGCCCGGTACATAGGCTTCCCACGAGCCGCCGGTGACGATGATCTGATCCGGGTCGGAGGCGATGATCTGTTCGGGATTGAGTGTGCCGAAGGTGCCGGGGATGATGTCCTTGGCGATGTTGTCAGCGCCTGCCATCTCAACGAATTTGCCGAAATTGTCGTCGCCGAAGCTCATGCAGCAATCGTCCGAATAGCCGCCGGCGCGTTCGATGAAGACCTTGGGCCTTTCCGGCTTGGCCTTCTCGATTACGTCGGTAACGCGCGCGATCTCGGCGGCGCGCCAGGTGATGAATTCCTCGGCGCGCTCCTCCTTGCCGAACAGCGTGCCAAACAGGCGCATGCTGGGTTCGGTGTTGGTAAAAGGACGCTCCCGGAAATCGACATAAACCAACGGAATGCCGGCAGCGGTGAGCTTCTCGATATACTTGGCGTCTTCCGTGGCCTGCTTCGACTCGATGTTCATCACGATGACGTCGGGCTTGAGCGATATCGCCTGCTCGACGTCGAAAGTGCCGTCCTTGAAACCGCCGAATGTGGGGATATTCGCCATTCTTGGGAATTTTTCCAGATAGGCCGCGTAGTTGTCCGGATCCGCTTGGCTGAAATCCTCGCGCCAGCCAGCGATGCGCTTGAACGGATCCTCGGTGTCGAGCGCCGCGACGAGATAGACCTGCCGGCCCTCACCCAGAATTACCCTCTCGACAGGGACGTTCACCTTGACCTGGCGGCCCGTAATGTCAGTCACTGCAACCATTTCGGCCCTGGCGGTCAGCGTCATCGACAGAGCGACGATAGCGGCCGCCATCGTCGCTGCTGGGATCTTTCCGAAATTCATCGCGCCCTCTCTTGAAATGGATTAGCCAGAGGTGGCTTATAAAAGATGACTTCATTTCTCAAGAAATATCTTTTAGAGCCATTCCAGACTGGTACGACGACAAGGGGTCAGGAATGGTGGGCGAGCCCAATTATTCGCTGCGGGATGAGATACGCGACTATTGGTCGACGCGCGCTGGAACATTCGACCTTTCGGTGGGGCATGAAATCTTCTCACCGCGCGAACGCCTGGCCTGGCACAGGCTGATACTCAAGCACTTGGGGCGCGGGGATGGGCGTCGCGCGCTCGACCTCGCTTGCGGCACCGGGGTCATATCCCATCTCATGCACGACCTGGGTTATGCCGTGACCGGGCTCGATTGGTCAGAGGCCATGCTTGCCCGCGCGCGTGCAAAGGCGACGCAGAGGGAAAGCGGCATCCGGTTTCTGATCGGCGACGCCGAGCGAACCCTTGAAAACGGAGAAAGCTACGACGTCCTCGTCACCCGTCATCTCGTCTGGACGTTGGTGGATCCGCGAGCAGCATTCGCGGAATGGTTCTCGCTGCTCAAGCCTGGCGGACGGCTGCTGATCATTGATGGTGATTTCGGCAGTAAGACCTGGGTAACCTCTCTGCGACAAGTCCTGGAAAGGGCCGTTGGCCGGACAGTCGGGCCGGTCCACGAACTGGATCAGGCGATGGCGGACCGCCATCGCAGCATCCTGTCACGGTTGTACTTTTCGCATGGCACCAAAGCGGACGAGGTCTGCGCGCTTCTGGTGGAGGCTGGCTTTGAGATGCCTGTAGTCGACACCCGGCTCGGCGCAATTCATCGTGCGCAGGCACGGCACATGAGCTTCCTCAGGGCGCTGGAACGCTCGACGCAGCATCGCTACGCGATCTGCGCGACCAAGGCGGCCCGGTAGTTGGGGAATTCTAACGATTTGCACAACCATCTATCGGCGATCGTCGGCTCGCACCCCGCCATTCTGATCTGACATCCGTACCGCAGAATCCAATTGCTCGCAGCGGCCTCTAAAGACGCGACAGCACAGGGCGAAAGACCAGCGCGGAAAGAGACTTAGAAAAGAAGCTGTACGGATTGTCCCTGCGCCGAGAGCAGTTTGACGGTCTTCCGGTCAAAAGAGACGAAAGTCTCCCCGCCAAGCCACCCGCCGTCAAAAGCGATCACGCCGTCCGCGAAATCGCCGCCGGCATCGAGGACTGACAGCCCTGCCTCAACCGCCGGCCGGTTGACGACAACATTCGCGGTGTTCAGCAACGCCCGGATCGCCGCGGCAATATTTTCGCGCTCCGTCTGGTACTGCCGGGCCAGAACCCAGGCGAACTCGCACAAGGCCTGCAAGCTCACGGCCACGATGTCCGCTTTGGCCAGCAGGTCGACGGCAATGGCCGCCTGCGCCTCATCATCGGCGACATAGGCGCGCAGCAGCACATTCGTGTCGGCCGTAACCCTCATTCCTTGACGGACCCGGCCGCAGCGCCCGCTTCCGCTATCGCCTCGTTGATCTCCTCGATGCTGAGCACCCGGCCGTTCGTCTTGCCTCTGAGGAAGCCGTGGAGGTCCCGGAACGACCCCTTCGCCCGTGCAGCCCTCAATTCCGCCCGACCGTCGGGCAGCAGATCAAGCTCGATCTTCTCGCCCGGTTTGATGCCCAGATGTTGCAGCACGTCCTTGCGGAAGGTCACCTGTCCCCTTGTCGTCACTGTCAACGTTGCCACGTTAAAAATTTCCTGTTCTCGCGATAAGATAATGCAAATCTGCATTATTATCAATGCAGATGGTCGGGGGGCCAAGCTTGGCGTCCATGCGGCGACTGAATGGCATCGATACCTTTTAGAAAGCCGTCAGGCATCGTGGATTCGCGCTCGCCCCTCGTTCGACTGATTCTGATGTTGGCCGAACCGGTTGATCTGCCTGCGACGTCGGAGTTGTACAGGAGCCCTCTTTGCCGAGCAGATACTCTACGTCGCATTTATTGGCCGTAAGTTGTCAGTCCGCTACGTCAAGTTCGAGCCGGAGATTAATAAGAAGAACGGGCCCATCGCCGCATAGGCGTCTGCCTGCGTGGGTCTGGACTGACTCGCTCATGCGCAATATGAATTATGAATGGAGATGAGGCCTGCCGTGGCGCCGCGTCGCTAAGGCAGGTGGCGCTCGTTCAATGCTGCTGCGCCGGGCGGGTTGACCTTCTGGTCTAACGCCGCCCGCAGAAGTGTCGATATCAGGGGATCTGGTCATGACCGACAACAAGCCAGACGTTACCAAGGATTGGCAAGCGACGCAGGGCCAGAAGTCCTCCGCCACGCGTCTTCGCCTTTTCGCCGCGCTCTCGTGGATCGTCGCTATTGGCGGCGAGATCTACGGAATCATGCTGCTTCGCCAGAACAAGTTCGACCAGGCACACCTGCCGCTGGTCATCGGCCTTCTGGTCGGCATCGCGATTTTCGCAATCGCCGGCAACTTGCTGTGGAAGGCGGCCAACAGGCACGATCCGGCCCGTGCATCCGACACGGCCAGGTTCTTCTTCCAAAACCAGCTCGGCGCAATTATCACGCTGATTGCCTTCCTTCCGCTGGTTTTCTTGATCCTCACCGACAAAAACATGGATCCGCGGACCAAGAAGGTTGCCGGCGGCGTCGGCGCTGCTCTGGCCGTGCTCGCGACGGTCATGGGGATCAGTTTCAAACCCCCGTCGGTCGAGCAGTACACCCAGGATATGAACGCATGCGCGGCCCAGATCAAGTCGGGGCAGCCCACCACCGCCTGTTCGCCCGATGTCGCCGCTCAGGCGCAGGCGATCGCGACGGACACCGCCGCGGTGACGGCGGCGACGCGGGACGCGAGCCACCCCGCCGGTCAGGATGTCGTCTACTGGATCGCGCCGGAAGCCGGAGCCGCGAAGTCCGCCGAGCCGCATGTTTTCCACCTCTGCGCAGGCGTGAGTCCGCTGAAGGGCAAGACCGTGAATAGTGGCTCCGTGACGGAGGCCTACGCGCAGAACGCCGTCCGCATCACGAAACAGATCGATATGGAACAGAAGCAGTGCGGGTTCACCCCCACAACCAGCACCAACTGAACCTGCCTGCGCTCGATCGCGTCTATCGGGGCCACAGCGCCAGCCCGGAGAACAATGATGCATAGATGGACGGTGTGTATACCCGTAGAGGGTTAAAGGCCCCTACGATCGGCTTTAGAGGAGACTACGTCGATGACGAACGTGCGCGCCCTTGTCCTCGAACGCCAACACGAACTCAAGCTGCGAGACATCGATCTGCCACAGACCGTGGGCCCGGGCGAAGTTCGCATCAAAATCCACACTGTCGGCATCTGCGGCTCCGACGTGCACTACTACACGCATGGCCGCATCGGCCCGTTCGTGGTCGAAGCGCCGATGGTCTTGGGCCATGAAGCCGCCGGCACCGTCGTCGAAACGGGGGAAGGTGTCGAGCATCTGAAGGTCGGCGACCGCGTCTGCATGGAGCCGGGTATCCCCGATCCCAATTCGCGGGCGAGCCGGCTCGGTCTCTACAACGTCGATCCAGCGGTCAGGTTCTGGGCAACGCCGCCAATCCACGGCGTGCTGACGCCCTATGTCGTCCACCCCGCCAACTACACTTTCAAACTGCCCGACAATGTCAGCTTCGCCGAGGGCGCCATGGTGGAGCCCTTCGCTGTCGGAATGCAGGCGGCGGCCAAAGCGAAGATTGCGCCGGGTGACACCGCGGTGGTGATTGGCGCCGGGCCAATCGGCACGATGGTGGCGATCGCCGCGCTGGCCGGCGGCTGCGCCCGCGCCATCGTCGCCGATCTCGCCCAACCCAAGCTCGACATTGCCGGCGGCTACCAGGGTGTGATCCCGGTCAACATCCGCGACAAGAGCCTGCCCGCGGAGGTCAAGCGCCTGACCGACGGCTGGGGCGCCGACGTGGTGTTTGAATGCTCGGGCTCGTCCAAGGCATGGGAGACCCTGCTCGATCTGCCGCGGCCCGGTGGTACCGTGGTGGTGGTCGGCCTGCCGGTCGCGCCGGTGGCGTTCGACATCGCTACGGCCTCTACCAAGGAAATCCGCATCGAGACGGTATTCCGCTATGCCCACCAATATGACCGAGCGATCGCACTGATGGGATCGGGCCGCGTCGATCTCAAACCATTGATTTCGGCGACCTTCCCCTTCGAAGACTCCATCACCGCCTTCGACCGCGCAGTCGAAGCCCGGCCGGCGGACGTAAAGCTTCAGATCCAATTGCCGGATTAAGGGGACGCTGTTTTCTACAGAGCGGCTGGTTCGCCAACCCATATGTCTCGTATCATCTCGTATGGTCCGGCGAACCCAAGGATAAAACCCAGAAACGACTTCGTCGCACCTTGCGCTCCTCTAGTCCCCGGGGGCAGGAGTTCGAATCTGTTCGGGCGGGCCACCTTCTCGGCCACCATCCTCCGGTCCATCGCCGCGCAGTCATTTGGTGCCGATGCCAATATTGACGGGGTTTCTGAGAATGGCTGAAGCGTCATCGCCGGCCCGTTCACGCACCATGCAATCGAGCGTCTGGCGAATGACCACGCGCTCGCCTTCGCTCAACGCGAGGCTGCCAAGCACGTCCTCGACAATCGGATTGCTCCAAACGATCCAATCCCATAGCTCAGCACCTGACTTGAACGCCGTGCTCTCGGTGATCGTCTCGACACTGAGGTCCTTCAGCCCGGCCTTCGCCAGTTCGCGGGCAAGCCGCTCTGGATCGGTGAGCTGGAACGGCAGCGGCGTCGGGTCCATGGGCGGACCATTGAAGTCCGGGCGGACCGACTGAATGGCCCCGACCAGGAATGCGAGAAAATCGATCCGATGCGGGTCGCCATAGGTGGTCACGAGTACCCGGCCACCCGGTTTGACGACCCGCGTCATCTCCCGAATGCCCTTCGGCATGTCGGGAAAGAGCATGACCCCAAACTGAGACCCCGCCATGTCAAAGCTGTCGTCGTCAAAGGCAAGCGCATGCCCGTCCATCACGCGGGTGTCGATTTCCAGGCTTTCGCGGCTGGCGCGCTCTCGCAGCAGGCGGAGCATGACGGGCGACTGGTCGACGGCGACTACCTCGGCACCGATCCGAGCTGCCGGGATACTGAGCGCGCCGCTGCCGGATGCAATGTCTAGAAGGCGCATGCCGGCGCGGAGCCCTGCCCTGACCAGACTCTCATTGCCAAGCCACATCTGTGTTTCGGTATTCGTCCGATCGTAACCCGCGGCAATTCGGTCCCAAGCCTCACGTGTGTCGGGCAGCGCCTGAGGAGCCGCGGATCCGGCTGCGGTAAGAGCAGCCCGCAGCACCTTTACAAATTCGGCAGGCTGCTCGATCGGCGGATCATCGGCGGCGCCGTCGATAATGTGGAGCGGCCACCCAAATCGGACGCTCGCCGCTTCCGCTACAGGCAATGGGGTGGCAAGATCGTGCCGCCCCCAGATCAGGAAGGTCGGGATTCTGATGCGCGCCAGTTCCTCTGATGGGATTGCGGGAAATCCGAACTGCTCCATCAGACCTTGCTGGGTCGGCTTCAACTCCGGCGCCTGCGCGCGATCGAGATTGTAGGCTCGCAGCCGCTCCCAGTTCTCGCCCATATGATCACGCAGCGCGTCGAGGTCGAAGGCGCATTGCTGCCAGAGGCGGTCATGGCTTTCCGGACTTGGCTCCGTGATGAACGCGGCGAGGGCCGCACCGAATTCAGGCGCCGGCTGAAACGGCGCAAGGCCGAGCGCGTCCGACAGCACCAAGCAGCGGAGCTGGTTACCGTGCTTGGCGGCAAAGCGAGCAGCAATTGCGGCGCCGAGAATTTGACCGACAAGAATGGGCGGCGTTGGGCAGGTGCGTTCGATGAGTTGGCCAAGCCACGCGAGAACACGATCGGGATGAATCGGTCCCTCGAGGGTCCCCGACGTGCCGTGGCCCGGCAGATCGGGTGCGATTACGTGATGCGTTCTCACAAGCTCCGGAAGAATTCTCAGCCACTTTGCTGCATGTTCTCCTGGGCCATGCAACAGCACGATCGGTGATCCCGCGCCCCCTTCCAGTAGCACGGTCGAGATGCCGGCCAATTCGAGCCGCCGTTCGGCGATCGATAGCCCGGTGAGCAGGCGCTTGCGCGCAGCTTCTCCGGATATGCGGTTCGAATCAATCGCCGCCGGGGTGGCGGTGTAACCTTCAACGTGAGTCATCATGGCCTCCCTAATGTTGATAGGACGATTTCGTCTTGCGCGTGCCGCCCGGCCTCTTGGGTTGCTCACGCGCCAGAGCTTGAGCTGCGAGCGCTTGACACGCTGATCTCGGTTCGCGCGAGCCCCAATCCGAACCACAACGTCCAAAGGGCCATCACGAAAGACGACGCAACCCAGACGAGGCTGCCCAGCCAGATGCCGAACCACATGCCCAACGCCCAGCCGGCAAAGGCGGCAAGCCCGGCCACAACTCCGACCAGTGACGCCCAGGTCGGCGTTATCTGTTGCCGGCTCAGCGCCTCATTGCCGGCGATCACGACAACCGCCAGACATAGGAACATGAATCCGTTGGCCTTGCCTTCGGCGAACGCCCACCAGGCCGAGAAGCGCGCCATATCGTTGGCGGCGGCGGCATCGGCGACGGTGGTGGCCTCGGCCACGGCGGTGGTCATTGTCCAGAGGGCGCCGACCGGCACCACCGCCCAGGCGGATAGGGTCCACCAGTGTTCGGTCAGGCGAGAGCCCGCGGTCAGCACGATCAGGCTCGCGACGACGAACAGCGACAGTGCTGCCGCGGCGGCCCAATGCACGACCACCCACAGGGTGACGTTGTTGGCGATGATGTGCATTTGAAGGGCGAGGTCGGGATGAATCGGCCCGTGACCGACCAGGACGAAACCTAAGAGTACAGAAGCAATTGCAAGCCAGGCGCCCGCGACCCGCATCCCGGTATCGGTACGTGACATCGCTTCCTCCTTTCATTGTGGCCGGATGTTTTGCAGCGCGATCACCGAGTCCGTCCTGCAGTCTGCAGGCGAGTTGCGCCGAGGCGGCGCGCATCCATAGCCGACAGGTGCAAGCTTAGGCCGGAAGGGAAGGCGGCGCTTCGGGCGATCCACCCAATCGGCGCCGACTATGCATGGGTGATTCCACCCATGCCGGGCACGCTCAGACTAGGCGGTGCTCGTAGGCCCAAGCGGTGGCGGCGGTGCGAGTGGGGACGTCGAGCTTGTTGAAGATGTTGCTTGCGTGCCTGTCTACTGTCTTTCCGCTCAAATGCAGTTCGTTGGCGATTTCCTTGTTGGTTTTGCCAGAAGCGATCAGGCGGAGGACTTGCAACTCGCGGGCAGAGAGACTGATGGATTCCTCCGACCGCATGTCAAGCAGGGCATCGATGCGAGAAACGTCGGGCGTGGCACCAAGCTGCTGAAATACCGTCCGTGCTGCCTGCAGCTCCAGTGTCGCGCCGTCTTCGTCACCGAGGGCGCGGTATGCCAGGCCCATGATGACGCGTACGCGCGCTGCTTCGTATGGTGCGTCGACTTGCTGCCACTCCTCTATTGCCCGGCGCAGACAAATCGCCGCGGCCTGCGCTTCGCCTTCTGCCAGTTCCACCGCTCCCCGCGCGTGGGCGGCAAGGGCGCGCAACGGTTCGGTTCCGTAGCTTTCTGCAACCTCCGACAGTTCGTGGCAGGCACGGCGTGCTTCCTCGATGTCGTCAGCCGCCAGCATGATCTCGACGTGAGCTGGCAACAGCCGAATGCGCTTCACTTGGTCGGTCGTCCCGGCCATGACGCGCCGGATTGCGGCCACAGCTGCATCGATGTGCCTTTCGGCCAACCGCAACAGGGCAAGGCCCGGCTGCGGTTCGAAGCCACATTGGCTTGCACTCCGATATGCCCGTTCGGCCGCTTCAAAGTCTCCACGGAGGCGGTGTACTTCCGCCAACTGGTACCAAGCCCCAGCCGTATCTTTTCGATTATTTGACTGCGTCAAACGCTCCACGGCATGCTGCGCTTCGTCGATTGCATCCTGCCATGCGCCGCTGAGCCGCTTGATTTCAGCGCGATGCATCAGGCAGGTGCCGCTAAAACTGATCAGCTGGGGCTGTTCCGAGCACCATCGCCCCAGAGCGGAAGTCCATTCGCGTGCGCGACCCAGAGCATGGACTTGCTGACACGCTTCGATCACGCTGCAGTAGATCAAGCCGGTAAAAAGCGGCGACAATTCGCCGGCCGTGACCGAAACCATCGCCTCATCGAGAAGCGCGAAAGCTTCTGTGGTCCGCCGCTGACGTAACAGAACACGGCCCTGCAGGTGCCGCGCACAGGCAACGAGATCCGCGTCCGCAAAGCGCTCGCCAATCTCGACTGCGGCGCTGGCCGCAGCGTAGGATGCCTCAAGGTTGCCGGCAGCAAGATGCTGTTCGACGCGGGGCAGCATCAGATAACCCTGTTCGACGCAATCATTTGGCTCGCGTTCGAGCAGTCGATGGGCCCGTTCAAACCAGCCGGTCGCCGGAGCCATCTCCCCACGAAAGACAAGACGCAGGCCCAGCCAGAAGGCGCAGCGGGCGGCGCGATGATATTCGTCAGCATCGAGATATGCATGATGGGTTCGCTCCAGGGCCCGCAGGTACTCCTCGTCGCGCCCGGTCAAATAGGCCGACATCGCCAGCCGTTCGAGATCATCGACGGCAAGCGGAGCCGTCTCATCGGCGTGCGAGAGGAACCTATAGGCGTCGCCCCACGCCCTTTCTTCGTAAGTCTCACGACCGAGGGCGAGCTGATCCGTCTCTTCCAAGGAGCCGCTGTTGCATTGCTGTCGATCTGAGCTGCCCATCCAGTTGGCTCCGCAGACGAACAGAAATCCTAGCCATCAATGGCTACTTTCCGAGACGGAGTATAGCATGATCGAGCACGAATGACCGGAATGCACTTATGCGCTCTGAATGAGAGCGTTCCGGACGACAGCAACAGGTCGGATCGCGACGCTCGCCGCACAAGATGCAAATGTCGTCTCATGACGCGACCAAGCCATCCGACGACCTCCGCGCAACGGGCCGACCTTATCCCTCCCCTCCTGGCCTTAGCATCTGCGGCCGGTGATCTGGTGCGATCTCTGCAGCAAGCGCTCGCTATGTTATCGGAGTAGGCTAGGCGCAACCAAACGCTGCTATTTTGCGAAACCTCGACGAGGTAGTGGAGCACCATCTCCTCACCCGCCGATTTGGATTGTCAGTAGGCCACCACTGGTCAATCAAATCAAAGCAATGCGTGCAGGTTCGCCATCTTGGACGTGGTTAACCGAGGGAACAAATAACCGCTGTTATTGATAAATAACGACAATGGTGGGTGAGCCCGGAGGGAGTTCCAAAAGCCCGGGGTATCCTCCCGATCTCCTCGATGCGTTCTGTAGCTTTCCTTGGGCTGCCAGAGTTGGCGGCAGCCCTAAGCGCTTTTGATGCTGACACACGGCATTTACCGGCGACGTTCCCTCCAAAAACAACTCCATACCCGGCGATGACGGCATCCTCTGGGACTAGGAGCAAATCCCTTGAGTGCTGAGGGAACCTACACTTGACAAATCGGCGGCCGTCCGACACGTTCTTAACAAAAGGCACAACAAACTTACAAAAGTTCAAGTTGGCACAATCTGGCCGTTAGGGAGAAGGCCGATGCGTCTCTGTGACCGAGCGGAGATTTGCGCGTGAGCACGGTGACCGTGACCCGCGAAACGCCCAGATGGGCCCTGCCCCGGTTCATGACGGCCGAGCATCCTTTCCCCTGGCTCGCGCCGATCACGGTGATGCTTCTCGTTTTCGGCATCTATCCCCTCGCCTATTCAGTCTGGCTGTCGTTTCACAAACGCAATGTCGTCTCCCGGCAACTTGACTTCGCCGGGCTCCACCAATGGACGCGTGCGTTCTCGGATGCGCGTATGTGGCATTCGCTGGAAACCACGCTGATCTACACCTTCGTCGCGCTTGCGGTTCAGCTTGCGCTCGGCATCCTCATCGCGCTTCTGCTTGACACCGATCGCAAAGGTTACGGCGTGCTGCGGGCGCTGATGACACTGCCGCTGGTGGTGCCGCCTGCGGTGACCGGAATGATGTTCCTGCTGATGCAGGACGGCTCTTTCGGCGTCCTGTCGTTTTACCTCTATGCCCTCGACCTGATCTCGCCAGCACAGCCGATCCTGACGCAGCCGGGAACCGCATTGGCGGCGATCCTGCTGGCAGACATATGGCAGTGGACGCCGTTCATGGTGCTCATCATCCTGGCAGGGCTCAGGGCACTGCCGAAGGAACCTTTCGAGGCAGCGGCGATCGACGGCGCCACCGGCATCCAGACGTTCTGGCGGCTCACATTGCCGATGCTGCGCAAGGTGATAGCGGTCGCGGTGCTGATCCGCGGCGTCGATCTCTTTCGCATCTACGACTACGTCTACATCATCACCGCTGGCGGGCCTGGCACGGCCACCGAGACGCTTTCATTCTATGCGGGTCGAATCTACTTCACCGGAGACTTCCCCTATGCCGCGACCCTGTCGCTGATCGTGCTCGTCGTCTTGATCGTCGTGTCGAACGTCTTCGTCAGGCTGTTCAAGGTGAGGTTCTGATGGAATCGTCGCGCGCCCAAACGATCACCCGTGACGTGCTCGCCATCCTGGTGGTGGCGATCTTCATGTTCCCGATCGCGTGGTGGGCCCTGTCATCCATCAAACCCTATTCGGCGATCTTCGACCGCAGCGGACCGGTCTACACCGGTTTCACGCCGACGCCGGACAATTACCGTGTGACGTTGCTTGGCGTTTCGCGCGTCGACATCGGCATGGAACAGGGCGGCGAGGCGGCCGGGGTCATCAAGGGTGGCGCCAGTTCCTATGATTCCCGCCAGTCGTTGCTCGACAGCGCCATCATAGCCGTCGGATCGACGGCGCTGACACTGCTGCTCGCAACTCTGGCCGCCTATTGCCTGTCGCGAATGCAGTTCAGCGGCCAGCAGTCCTTCCTGTTCTGGATTCTCTCGCAGCGCTTCATGCCGCCAATCGCGATCGTCATTCCGATCGTTTTCATGTTCCGCGATCTCGGCTTGCGCGATACCTATACGGGGCTCATCCTCGTTCACAGTTTGATCAATCTGCCGCTGGCGGTTTTGCTTTTGAAGTCGTTCTTCGACGACGTCCCGCGCGAGGTCGACGAGGCGGCGCTGATCGATGGCGCGACGCGCTGGCAGACGTTCCGGCGCGTCGTCCTTCCCATGGTCAAGGGCGGCATCGCTGCGACGGCTGTGCTGTGTTTCATCTTTTCGTGGACCGAGTTCCTGCTCTCACTGTTCCTGACAACGTCGATCCGCACCGTGCCGGTGAAGATTTCGACCTTTGTCACCTCGACCGCAACCGAGTGGGGCTACATCACAGCGCTCGGGACGTCCGCGATCATACCCAGCTTCATCTTTATCCTGCTGGTTCAACGGCATCTGGTCCGCGGCCTCACCCTCGGGTCCCTGAAGGAGTGAGGCGCAGGCGAGAAGAACGACGACAAAAAACGCAACGGAGGAACGATCATGAGCTTCAGAGAACACGACAAGAAGACATTCGTCGCCGATACCTGCAACGACTTTACGGCGCGCCGAATAACCAAACGCGACTTCATGAGGAAGATGGCGCTCGCCGGTGTCGGCTTTTCTGCCTTCGGATCAGCCATGCTAGGTGGCGGCCGCACCAATCGGGGGATCCTGGGCCTCGGGGTTGAAGAAGCCCGCGCCCAGGACGCCGATATGCTGAAGTGGCTGGCCGATGTCGGCAAACCGTATGCCGGCACCAAAATCCGCTACACTTCGGAAGCGACGCCGCCAACGATCGTCGCCAACCAGCTTGTCGCGGGTGAATTCACCAAGGCCACCGGCATTGAGGTGGAAGTCGAGATCGTGCCGCTGGAGCAGGTTCTCGCCAAGGCGACGCAAGATGTGCAGGGCCAGCTTGGCACCTATGACGTCTACTATCTCGATCAGTCCTGGATGGCGACGTTTGCACAGGATGTCGTCGATCCGCGCGAGTATTATGACCAGAACAAGAACCTGGCGATGCCCAACTTCGACTGGGACGATTTCTCCAAGCCGCTGGTCGACGGCATCGCCATGTACAACGGCAAGCAGTGCGGAATCCCGTTCGATATTCCGATCTTCATCCTGATGTACCGCAAGGATCTTTTCGACAAACACAACATTGCGCTGCCGACAGACCTCGACGCCTACCTCAAGGCCGTGCAGGCGCTCACAGAGGCAGAAAAAAGCAACGGCATCTTCGGCACCGCGTGCCAGGCGAAGTCCGGCCATTATTCGCTGGAATGCGACTGGACCTTCGCCTTGTGGGGCCATGGCGGGTCGATCTTCAACAAAGACAAGAAGTTTGTCGGCAATGACGAGCGCGGCGTGGCCGGGCTGCAATTCTATCAGGAGTTGGTCAAGAACTCGCCGCCCTCGGCGACGACTTGGACCTGGGACGGCCAGGGACAGGCACTGACACAGGGTCAGGCGGCGATGGCAATCACCTGGGGCGAAGATTTCCCCGGCTTCGACGCCAACGATTCCAAGGTCAAAGGCCTGTTCGAAGCCCTGCCCGCGCCCAAGGAGGTTCCCGGTCGTCGCGCCGCCGCCGATTGCGGCTTCAACGAAATCCCGGCCGTTGGTCACCAGGGCGGCTCGACGATTTCGCTGTCGCAATATTCCAAGAACAAGGAAGCAGCATGGCTGTTCATGCAGTGGGTCTGCTCGAAGGATGTGATGGCGCGGGTATCGACGCTCGGCGGCGGCGCCTCGCCGATGCGCAATTCTTCCTTCACCGATCCTCGCGTGAAGGCGAAGGCCGTCGTCGGGCCTGGAACGACACGCCACTTCGACGCGATCAAATACACGATCGACAACCAGATGGGATCCGAGCCGGACATGCCGATCTGGGCGGATCTGTCGAACAACGACATTCCTGTCGAGCTCGGCAAATTGCTTACGGGCCAAGACTATGGCGGCAATGCCAAGGCGTGCCTCGATGCCATCGCCGGCATTGTCGACGGCAAAGTCAAGGACGCCGGTCTTTAGCGACTCGTCGGTGATTTGGGCGAAGGCGGCTTCCACCGCCCTCGCCCTTTGGCAATGTGGCGGCAATGGTTCCGGATCTCGTCATCGGCATCGATTCCTCGACCTCGGCAACCAAGGCGATCGCCTGGGACCGCAATGGGCTGGCCGTGGCTGAAGGTCGTGCACCGCTTGCAATGTCCAACCCGCGGCCGGGCTATTTCGAGCAGGATCCGGCCGCGTGGTGGGCCTCGACGGTGACGGCGCTTCGCGCTGTCGTAGCAACAGTTTCCCCGGCACGCATTGCCGCCCTTGCGATTGCCAACCAGCGCGAAAGCTTCGGCCTTTTCGACGAGCAGGGCCAGGCGGTCGGGCCGGCGACGCTCTGGCTCGATGAGCGCGCCCGGCAGAAGGTACGCCGCTTCGGCGAGAGTTTCGGCGCGGCACGCGTCCACGCAATATCCGGCAAGCCGCTCGATGTCATTCCTTGCCTTTACCGCATGATCTGGTTTCGCGAGGAAGAGCCCGAGATTTTTGCCCGCGTGGAGCGAATGGCCGAAGTCCATGGCTATCTGGTCTTTCGCTTGAGCGGCCGGTGGGTGACGTCCACCGCATCCGCCGACCCGATGGGCATACTCGATATGCGAGCTATGGACTGGTCTAACGAAATACTGGACGCCGCGGGCGTGGCGCGGGGAATGATGCCGGACCTGGCGCGGCCCGGCAGCGTTCTGGGCCAACTGACTTCGGAAGCCGCCATACTGACGGGCCTGCGGGAGGGCACGCCGATCGTCGCCGGCGGCGGCGACGGTCAATGCGCCGGAACGGGCGCTGGCGTGTTGCAGCCGCGATGCGCTTACATCAATCTCGGCACGGCGGTCGTCTCCGGCAGCTTTGGCACGGACTACGTCCATGACCAGGCCTTCCGCACCGAGACGGCGGTCGCCGATGATGGCTATATCTACGAGACGTGCCTTCGCGCCGGCACTTTTCTCGTCGACTGGATGGCGCGCGAAATGCTTGGCGTCGATCTGCATGGCGCAAGCGGCCTGGCAGCGCTCGAGGCCGAAGCCGCTGCCGGCCCCATCGGCGCAGGCGGCATAATGCTTCTTCCCTACTGGCAGGGCGTCATGGACCCGCACTGGGACAGTACGGCCCGTGGTGTGATTGCCGGGCTGTCCGGCTCGAGCAGCCGCGGCGACATCTATCGTGCCGTGCTGGAAGGTATAGCGCTTCATCAGGCCGCGACAAGTCAGCGGGCCGCCGCAGCGGCCGCCCAGACCATAGGCCAATTCATAGCCATCGGCGGAGGGGCGAAGTCCGACCTGTGGATGCAGATTCTGGCGGATGCGCTCGATCATCCCATAAAGCGTTCGACGACGGTGGAAGCCTCCTCGCTTGGCGCGGCGATGGCGGCGGCAAAGGGCGTGGGCTGGTTTTCCTCCATCGCCGAAGCGTCGCTCGCAATGGCCAGCGAGCCGGCCAGAACCTTCGAACCGGACGCGAAACGGGCCGCGCTCTACGCCGAACTTCTTGCGATCCATGCCGATCTTTGGCCAACGCTTTCAACCTGGAACCAGCGTCTCGCGGCCTTCATGGAGACCGATCATGGCTGAAGCGAGCAAATGGAACGCCTTGATCGAGGACGTTGTCGCAGGACGCTGGACAGATCCCAAGACAGGCGCAGCCGCGGTCCTGCCGTTCCAGACAATCGAATTGCTGGAGACGACGGAGGGCCGCGAGGGGGATCTCGTTGCGCCTCTGGCGCTAGGCAGCCGCATCGCCGTGGTCTCCGACATCAACACCGTCGATGTGATGGGCAGGCGCGTCGCGAAGGCGCTGCGTGCCATCGCCGAAATCGACGAAATCGTGCTGCCTGACGGCCTCGACTGCGATGAGGCAACGATCCAGATGGTCAGGGAGAAGACGCGTCACGCCGAAGGCGTCGTGGCCGTCGGGTCCGGCGTCCTCAACGACAGCTGCAAGCATGCAACCTTCCTCGACCAGCGGCCCTATGCCGTCTTCGGCACGGCGGCCTCGATGAATGGCTATGGCGCCTCGACAGCGTCGGTGACGTTGGCTTCAGGGCTCAAGATCTCGCTGCCCTCGCATGCTCCGCGAGGCATCTTCCTGGACCTTGGCGTGTCGGCTGCAGCACCCAGTTGGCTCAGCGCCGCCGGGCTTGGCGACAGCCTCTGCCGCTCCACCGCCCAGATCGACTGGTGGGCTTCGCATCGGCTGTTCGGCACTTACTATTCCGAGGTGCCTTATCTGCTTCAGGCGGGCGATGAGGAACCGATGCTGGCCCATGCGCCTGGCCTTGCCAGGCACGACATCACCGCCGTCGGGCATCTCCAGCGCGTCCTGACGCTATGCTCGATGGGCGTGTGCTTTGCCGGCGTTTCCCATCCCGGGTCCATGGGGGAGCACCAGATCTCCCATTGGGTCGACATGTTCGCGCAAGCACATCATCCAGGCACCACGCACGGCCAGCAGGTCGGGGTTGCCTCGCTGGTCATGGCGCGTCTGCAAGCGCAGCTGCTGGACATGGAAGAGCCGCCGCAGGCAAAGCCAACCGTCATCGACGAGGCGGCGATGCTGGCCCGCTATGGAGCGCAGCTTGGACCACTTTGCATTGCCGAGATGAGGAAGACAGCACTCGACGCCAGCCAGACGGAAATCTTCAACCGGAAACTCGCGGAAATCTGGCCGGCCCTGCGCCAGGAGGTTCGGCCAATGGCAATGCCGGTTGCCCGCATGGAGGCAGCCCTCAAGGCTGCGGGGGGGCCGGTCACCGGCGCAGAACTAGGCCTGCCGCGCGCGCTTTGGCACGATGCCATTCGCTATTCGCGAGAAATCCGCGGCCGCTGGTCCTTTGTCAATCTGGCCGCCGATGCAGGACTCTTGGAAGAATTTCTGGACAGCGAATGGTGAGAGCGCATCCGATCGCCAATGGCTCGCATGGCGAAAATGGGCTCCAACCGGCAAGGGCAATCGAAGGGTAGCAATTTATGGCGTCTGTCACCATCAGCAACATAAAGAAGGACTATGGCGCCCTCTCGATTATCGATGGACTCGATCTCTCGATCGAGGATGGCCAGTTCGTCGTTCTGTTGGGGCCGTCCGGCTGCGGCAAGTCCACGTTGTTGCGCATGATAGCCGGTCTTGAGCCCATCACGTCCGGTGAGATCGCCATAGGCGACAGGGTCGTCAACATGCTGCACCCCAAAGACCGCAACATCGCGATGGTCTTCCAGAATTACGCGCTTTATGCGCACATGACCGTCTTCGACAACATGGCCTTTTCCATGCAGTTGAAGAAGCGCCCCAACGAAGAAATCAAACAGAAGGTCGGGTGGGCGGCATCGATCCTCAACCTGACTCCCTATCTGGAACGGTACCCTCGCCAGCTTTCGGGCGGCCAGCGGCAGCGTGTCGCCATGGGCCGCGCCATCGTGCGGGACCCAACTGTGTTCCTGTTCGACGAGCCGCTGTCCAACCTCGATGCCAAGCTGCGGGTGCAGATGCGCACCGAAATCAAGGAACTCCACCAGCGACTGAAGACCACCACGGTCTATGTCACGCATGACCAGATCGAGGCCATGACCATGGCCGATGTCATCGTCATCATGCGCGACGGCCGTATCGAGCAGATCGGGCGCCCGCTCGATGTCTACGATCACCCGGCAAACCTGTTCGTCGCTTCTTTCATCGGCTCGCCCGCAATGAACATGTTGCATGGCGAGGTGGCATCCGAGCGCGACGCCTGGGTGGTGCGGACCGACGAGCTATCCCTCCCGCTGCCGCCAGGGGCTGCGGTCCGGCCCGGCCAAAAGGTGATCTACGGCATTCGCCCCGAACATCTTCGCCCCGTGGCCGACGGGCGCGGCATCCCGGCCAGGATTACGGTTGTCGAGCCGACCGGCCCCGAAATCCACATCTTTGCCAGCATGGGCAACACTGCGATCTGCTCGGTGCTGCATGACCGCATGGAGCTCTCTCCTGGAGCTGTAATCCATCTGGAACCGGCGCCTGAGCGAATCCACCTGTTCGACCAAGGCAGCGGCGAGCGACTGGACAAGGGAAGAAGCTAAATGGCCCAGGTCGTTATCCTCGGCGCCGGCGTCATGGGCTCTGCCATGACGCTTCCTGCCGCTCACGCGGATAACCGCATCACTCTTGTCGGCACCTATCTCGACGAGGAGATCGTCGGCTCGGTGGCCAGCACCGGTCGTCATCCGCGCCTCAACACCACACTGCCTGATGTGGTGGCCGCCAGGTCCTGGACCGAATTCGGGGCAGCGATGAACGATGGACCCCATCTGCTTGTACTCGGCGTCTCGTCGGCCGGCATTCCTTGGGCGATCGAGCGCATCGCAGAAAGCATCAAGTCGCCCGTGCCGATACTGATGATTACGAAAGGACTTGCGGCAAGCGACGAAGGCATCGACATCCTGCCACATCTGCTTGCCCGCGAGATCGAGCAACGCACCGGCTTGTCAGTCCCGGTGATGGCCGTCGGCGGACCGTGTATTGCCGGCGAACTGGCGGCACAGCGCGATACGTCTGTGATCGTTGCCGGACACGATCCCGACCAGGTGGCCGCGGCCTCCCGCCTTCTGCGCGCGCCCTTCTATCACGCGCGATCGTCATCCGATCTCGTCGGCGTCGAGATCTGCGCTGCTTTCAAGAATTTCTACACACTCGCCGTTGGGGCTCCCGTCGGAATGCTGGAGCGCGACGGCAAGGCGCCCAATGGTGCGCTCATGCACAATCTTGCCTCGTCACTTTTCTCGCAGTCCCTCGCGGAGATGGCGATTCTGGTCGATGCTCTGGGCGGAAAAATCGAAACAGTGCTGGGGCTGGCAGGCTCCGGCGATCTTTATGTGACCTGCCAGGCGGGCCGTAACGGTCGCATGGGGCGCCTGCTTGGCCGCGGCCTGCCCTATTCCGTGGCGAAGCGCGAACATATGAGTTCGGACACGGTCGAGGGAGCGCAACTGGCGCTGGACCTTGGTCCGACTTTGAAGAACATGATGGCCCGGGGTGTACTTCCCCATGATCGCCTGCCGCTGACGACCGCCATCATCGACGCGGTTTGTCACGATGCTCCGCTGGTTTTGTCCTTCGACCGCTATCATCGAGGCTAGCGGAGCCGGGGAAACTCGATTGATGCCTCATATCGATGAGCACATGGCTCGGCCGAGCCCGCTCTGGACCCGCTGCCGCGGAGTGGACAGGATGATCTGATGGAGAAACCCGCACGAAAGAAACGCGACGTCCGCCAAGCTGTAACGAGTTCGGTCACGGCTGATCGTGAGGAAGGGCTGCTCGTGCGCGCCGCCTGGCTTGCTTACGTCGGTGACCTCACGCAGGCGCAAATTGCCAAGTCTCTTGGCCTGACCCGCCTTCGCGTCAACCGGATGCTGGCGCATGCGCGCCAGCGGGGGATCGTTCAGATTCGCATCAATTCGAAGGTGGCGAACTGCATCGAGCTGGAGCACCGGCTGCGGGACGCCTATGGTGTCTCGGATCCAATCGTGGTTCCGACACCACCCGATCCCGCGCTGGTGCCACAGGTCATCGCAGCCGCCGCCGGTGAGGCCCTGTCGCTCAGAATCCGCGACGGGATATCGGTGGGCGTGGGATGGGGACGGACGCTCCAGCTTAGTCTGCGGTCAGTGACGGTGCGCCCGGTCAAAGGAATGTCGGTCGTTTCCCTGCTTGGTGGGCTCACGCGCGGATCGGCGATCAACATCTATGAGATCGCTTCGCGGCTCGCGGCGCTTTTCGATGCGGAATGCTTCTACATCGCAGCACCGGTGTTCACGGATACGGAGGCCACGCGCGATCTGCTTATGCGCCAGTCCATTTTGGAAGACGCCTTCACCCATGCCCGCGACGTTGACGCCGCTTTCGTTTCGGTGGGCGCGGTGCACAAGGACGCCACCATCTTTCGGATCGGACTGGTAGGCGACGATGATCTCAAATCGCTCCGCGAAGCGGGAGCCGTCGGCGATATTTGCGGCCACTGGATCGGCACCGACGGACAACTCGTCGATCACCCGCTAAACAATCGCGTTATCGGCCTCGCGCCCGAACATCTGCGCGACGTCGACACTGTGATCCTGCCCTCCGGTGGCCTCGACAAGGTTCCGGTGCTGCGCGCCGTGTTGCGTCTGGGAGTCGTCGATGTGCTGATCACCGACGAGAAAACCGCTGAGGCAATCCTTGCGCAAAAGCCGTAGCGCAGACTGACCTCTACCAGCAGAGCGGTTCGCGACTGATCGCTTCTTCGCGTCACAGAACCTCGTGGATTTCCTCGATCGAAGTCTCGCCGATCCGCTTGTCGAGAACGATCTCGCCACGCGCCATGGCCACGACCCGGTCGCAGCATTCGAAAACATGATGCATGTTGTGGCTGATGAAGACGCTGGTGATGTTCTGGGCCTTGAGCGCGCGAACGAAGCCGATCACCTTTCGCGTCTCCTTTACCGAGAGATGATTGGTCGGCTCGTCGAGAATCATGACTTTCGACTTGAAGTGCATGGCCCGGGCGATCGCCACGCCTTGACGCTGGCCGCCCGACAGTTCGCCGACCAGCGCGTCCGGCGACCTCAGATGCAGATCGACGTCGGCGATCGCCTTGACACTTTCATCACGCATGCGCTTCTGGTCCAGGATGCCGATGCCGAAAACCGAGCCCTTCACCGGCTCGCGTCCGATGAAAACGTTGCGGGCGATGGTCATGGTCGGCACCATCGAATTGTACTGGTAGATCGTCTCGATGCCGCGATCCATGGCGTCGCGCGGATTCGAGAATCGGACCGGTTCACCTTCGATCCTGATCTCGCCGCCATCGGGCTTTTGGGTGCCGGACAGGATGTTGATCAACGTCGATTTGCCGGCGCCGTTGTCGCCGACAAGGCCCAGGGCCTCGTCTGGATAAATGTCCAGAGTGACGTTCTTCAAGGCGTGGACGCCGGAATACCATTTCTGGAGTCCCTTGATCGCGATGATGGGTGCCGCCATGATCAGGTCTCCACCTTCATTGCCCTGCCCCGCTTTCGCAGCCAGGCATTCACGACGACCGCGAAGATAGTCAGGAAGCCGATTGCCATCTTGAACCAGTTGGCGTCAACCTGGCTCAGCACCAGTCCGTTGTCGATGACGCGGATAAGGGCAGCCCCTATGATGCCGCCGAAGATAGTGCCGATGCCGCCAGCCAGCGAGGCGCCACCGATGACGGCAGCCGACACGGCTTGCAACTCCAGCCCCTCGCCGATCGAGGGCAGCGGCGCGCCGAGCCGCATGACCTGAATGGTGCCGGCAAAGCCGGCGAGCACAGAACAGATCATGAAGCAGGCGACCTTCACCCGGGCCGTTGGGATGCCCATCGATTGCGCGGCAGGCAGAAAGCCGCCGGTGGCGCGCACCCAGTTGCCGAAATTCGTGCGCGACAGAAGCACCGTCGCCAGGATTGCCACGGCGACAAACCAGAAGAATGACATGCGAAAGAGGTCGCCCGGCCCCACATAGATCGTAAACAGCCATTTGGGCAGAGCGTTGGCCGGGATGACAGGAGGGAAGCCGCCGGAGGTTACCACCGTCAGCGAACGCGCGATGAACAGCATGCCAAGCGTGGTGATGAAGCTTGGTATCGCGAAACGAATCGTTATGAACCCGTTGAAGAAGCCGATCAGGGCGGCGATCGCGAGGCCGGCGGCAAAGGCCGGCGCGAACGGCACGCCGGCCGCCAGCATCACCGCCATCGTCATCGGGGTCAGCGCAAAGACCGAGCCCACGGAAAGATCAAACTCGCCGCATATCATCAGCAGGGTCACGCCGATCGCGACCAGCCCCATTTCAGGCAGCAGCCCAAGCATTCCACGCACGTTCTGTGTGTTCAGAAATACGCCGTTCGAGCGTATCTGAAAGACGAGAAGGAGGAGGAGCAGGAACACGACCGCGGCAAGCTCCGGCTTCTCCAGATAAATCTTCATCAAGCGCTTCATCATTCGCTCCGGCTTGGGATTGTTTGCGCTGGCTTGCCGCATCGGCAAGGGGATGGCGGCAGTCTGTCTTCTACCGCCCTTGACGGGGAGATGCGGTGGCAGGATGAGGGGTGGAGCTAAGACGCCCAAAGGCCACGCGGCCTGCCCCCCACCCTTGCCCCCCTCCCGTAAAGAACGGAGGAGAGGACGCCGGCTTCGCCGCCTACCGCACGCCTTTTGCGGCCAGTTCCTTGAGCTTCGGCACGTCTTCCTTGACGATGATGCCCTTGCCGGTGTCGATGTCTGCGGGCAGCAAACCGACGTTCTTGGCGAGATAGGATTCCATCACCGGCATGAAGCCCTGCATGTAGGGCTGCTGGTCGACCTGGACCTGGATATAACCCGCTTCCATCTGTTGCAGGACTTCCGAGACGATATCGAAGCCGCCCATCAGCACCTTGCCCGGTTCAATGCCGCGATCGATCAGCACTTGGGCCACGTAGGCATGCCAAAGGCCGGTGTCGAAATACACCGTGGTGTCCGGGTGGGCAGACAGATAGGCGCCAACACGATCGGCGACGACGGCGCCATCTGTGCCGGTGTCGAGCCGTTCGATGACTACTTCGCGTCCGCCATTCGCGGCCTTGTATTCCTCAAGGAACTTCATGACACCGGCAGCGCGTTGTTCCGACCAGTTCTGACCGGGCGCGGAGACGCCGACGAGCGCCCTGATCTTGCCTTCCTTGGGGAAGAACTCGGACATCTTCTTGCCGAGTTCGTAGCCGGCGGGAATGAAGCCCTGGCCGATGAAGGCCTGGCGGGCATTGCCGGCTGCACCCTCGGTGTCGTCGACGTTGGACGCGATCACCGTGACGCCGGCAGCGCGGGCGTCGGCGATGATCTGGTCGAAAGCATTGTTGTCGACGATCGAGGTGATCAGCGCGTCCGGTTTTGCCGCGAGTGCCGCCTGCATGTTGGCCGATTGTTGCTCGATCGAGCCTTCGGTCTGCGTGAAGACCATCTGGCAATTGGCCTGGATTTTGGCGCAGGCGTCGTCAAACCCCTTCTTCACCGCCTGCCAGAACGGGTTCGACGCCGACGAATGATGCGTGAAGACGATGTTCATCGGCTCCTGTGCGCGTGAGCCGATTGCCGAGCCTCCAGCCAGTACTGCTCCCAAGGCTGCCGAGATAAGTAGCTTCTTCATGGTTCTCCTCCTCCGTAGAAAGCTGCTTCAGGTTCATTTTCAGAGAGTCGATGCGTCAGTCACCCGTCGAAGCGCCGTGAAGGCGCGATCGATCTCCGGGTTCAGTTCCATGCCGAGGCCCGGTCCGGGAGGCACGGTGATCATGCCGTTCTTCACCTGCGGCAAAGCGGTCACAAGGTCGCGGTACCAGGTCTTGTAAAAGGCCCTGACACTCTCCTGGACAAGCGCGTTCGGCGCATTCAGCGACAGGTGGGTCGATGCGCCGAGCACCACTGGACCGGTGCAGTCGTGTGGCGCGACCGGCAGGTGCCATGCCTAAGCCATGGCAGCGATCTTGCGCGCCTCCGAGAGCCCGCCGCACCAGCTGATATCGAGCATGATGACACCGGCCGCTCCAGTTTCGAGAAGGTCGCGGAAGGCCCAGCGGGAACCGAGCGTCTCCGAAGCCGATATCGGCGCCAGCGAAGCCTCGGCATAGCGTTTCAGGCTGGACAGGCTGTCCATCCTGATCGGATCTTCGTGCCAGAAGGTCTTGTAGGGGGCAAGCTCGCGAGCGATCTGGATGGCCGGCAGCAGCTGCCACATTGAATGGAATTCAACCATGATGTCCATCTTGTCGCCGACCGCATTGCGGATTTTCTCGAATGGCGCCAGCGCGGAATTCAAGTCGGGCTGCGATATATACTGGCCGCGCGTTTTCTCGGCGGCCATGTCGAACGGCCAGATCTTCATGGCCGTGATGCCTTCCTCCAATAACGAATGCGCCAGTTCGTCGGCGCGGTGAAGGAAGCGGTTCAGATCATCATAGGCGTCGCCGGGCTTATCGAGCCCGTAGTTGGCCGTCGTCTGGCCCGTGGCCTTCTTGATGTATTCGGGTCCGGCACAGGTGTTGTAGGTCCTGATCTCGTGCCTGGTGAACCCGCCGAGGAGCTGTGCGATCGGCTGACCTGTGACCTTTCCAAACAGATCCCAAAGCGCGATGTCGAAAGCGGAATTGCCCCTGACTTCCGCGCCCGTCGATCGGAAACCGAGATAGCCGACAAGATCGGCGGCGAGCAGGTCGATCTGCAAGGGGTCGCGACCGATCACGCGCGGCGCGACATATTCGTGCAAATAGGACTCGACGGTCTCGGCCATGAAGAAGGTCTCGCCCAGTCCCACGAGGTCTTCGTCCGTGTGAACCAGGACCCAGAGAAGGTTCGGCCGCTCCTTGAGCCGCAGCGTTTCCAGCTTCGCAATCTTCATTGCGCCCCCGTCCTCAGGCGATGCCGGCCGCCAGCAGGGCCTTGACGCTCTCGTCAAAATGCCTCGCCATCAGGTCGCGAGCAGACTGGGGATCACCGGTCTCGATTGCTTCGGCGAGCTCGATATGGATCTGGATCATCTCCAACTGCTCGGCATCCGAAGGGCGGCTGCGCCAGCCGATCGGCCAGGTCTGGCGCGATACGCGCTCGAACGCGCCTACGATGAGGCTAAAAACCGGATTCTTTGCCGCCTTGGCGATTTCGAGGTGAAAGGCGAGATCGTGCTCCATGACCTGTTCCGGTCGCTGGAAATTCTCGCGCATGGCAAGCGCGTGCGCCCTGATCCTTTCCACTTCGTCGGCGGTTCTGCGCAAAGCCGCCAGCATGGCGGTGCGGGTCTCGATCGTGCGGCGCACGTCGTAGATTTGCTGCACCGTGATCTGCTCGGTGTGGACGCCATGCTCGATCACCAGCGACATGACGCCATAGTCCAGCTCGGCGACGGTAGCCCGCCTGCCTGCCCTGAGGTCGATAAGCCGCATCGCGGCGAGCGAGCTGAAGGCCTCGCGCACCACTGTACGCGAGACGCTCAATTGCCTCGAAAGCGCGGCCTCGCTGGGCAGCCGGTCGCCTGGTCCGAGTTCATGCGTGCGGATGTGGCGCGTGATCTCGCCGATCGTATTGCTGACCAGGCTCGCTGCGTCGGAATGTTTTGCGGCTACCACCGTGCTCACGCGATCTCCAGTTCAGAAGGCAAACCTGTATGGCAGGTTTTGCAGGTGTGTTGATAATACCTAGAAAAGCTGTATGTCAAGCTCAAGTCATTGCCGGGAGAACCGTCGGCCTCGTCGCCGGGAGAGCGGCGAACCGACGCTTGCATATCCGCTGCTCTTGATGCGACAGACGGCGGTCGGCCGGGTGCGGCGCGCCTGCATGATCGGACAGGCAATCATCTCGCTTGGGCAGGCTGGACAGTCTCATCGTGAACCCCGGCGGGCGCCCGACCATGCCGTCGGAAAATATCTCAGCGGACTATTCACTGATATTTCGATCGACGCACCTATATGGGTGGACAGAGTGTCACTTGAGGATTTGCCTATGCTGATTTCGCGTTGGGGACGGTTTGCAGTTTTGTTCGCCGGATTGTTCCTGGCATTTTCCATGGTCGCTGTGGATCACGCCGATGCGCGCCGTGGCGGCAGCTTCGGCAGTCGCGGCATGCGCACTTTCCAGCCGGTCCCGCCGACCAGAGTCGCGCCGCAACCGGCCGCACCGGTCGAGCGCTCGATGACGCCTAATGCGGCAACGAACAATGCGGCCCGTCAGCCGCAGGCATTCCAGCGCCCAGGCTTCTTCAACGGCCTCGGCGGATCGATGATGCGGGGGCTGCTCCTCGGCGGTTTGATCGGCGTTCTTCTGGGCCATGGGTTCGGCGGCTTGGCCGGCATGTTGGGCCTTTTGCTCCAAGTACTGCTGATCGGCGGCGTGATCATGCTGGCGATCCGCTTTTTCCGCTCGCAATCGGCATACAACCCAGCGCCCGCTACGGCCGGTGCCTCGCGGGGCACCGGGACCTTTGGGCGAAACGCAGCAGCTGGGCCCGAGCCGAGCAACGCTACAGCTTTCCCCATTCCAGGCATCGGGTCAGGATTTGGCGGAACGAGCCAAGCCAACGCTTCCGATGAGATCACACTCACGCAAACAGACCTCGACACGTTCCAGCAACGGCTGACGGAAGTTCAGGAGGCATTCGGGCGCGAAGATCATGCTGCTTTGCGCCGGTTGGCGACGCCCGAGATGGTGTCCTATCTGTCCGAGGAACTTGCCGACAATGCCAAAAAGGGCGTCAGGAACGACGTGTCGGACGTCAACCTATTGGAGGCCGATATTGCGGAAAGTTGGCGGGAGGGTGACCGCGACTATGCGACGGCTGCTTTGCGCTATGAGTCTCGCGACGTGACCCGCGATCGCAGCAGCGGCAAAATCGTTGAGGGCCAGGCCGATCAGCCGACCGAGACAACCGAACTGTGGACCTTCATGCGCCAGAACAGCGGGGACTGGAAGCTCGCCGCAATACAGCAGCCGAGCTGATGTGCTTGCCTTGATTGAAATGTCTGGCCCAGAGTTGTTCAGGTTTCTCGCTACCGCTCGAAGGCCAGCCCGCCCCTTCCGCCCGCTTGATCTTGAGTACGGTGCGGTCAGAACACGGAACTCATGAGCAGCCCTGTCTTCGTGGTCAATCCGTCACGGGCTGATGCGGTAGCTCGGTAGGGCGCGGCGGCGCCGACTCGGGCTGATCAGTCAATCGGTTCTTCAGAACATCAATGAGGCTGATGGTGATGGCGATCACCGCGGGGCCGAGGACAAGGCCGGATGCCCCAAACAAGACAATGCCGCCGACCGAGCCGACAAAGGCCACGACCGTGTGGAGGCGTAACCGATTCCCGACAAGCATCGGATAGAGCAGATTGTCGATGCCGCCGACAATGACGCCGCCCCAGACGGTCAATATCGCCGCGCTGGCCCAAGCCCCCTCCAGCGCGAGATAGACCGCTGCGGGCACCCAGACCACAAATGCCCCGAGCACAGGCACTATTGCAAGAAGTCCCATGACAAGGCCCCAAAAGACTGGGGTCGGCAGGCCGAGCCACCAGAACATCAGGCCACCCAATGTTCCCTGGACGGCGGCGACGAACACGGTGCCGAGCAGTGTTGCATGGACGGTCTCCGCAAAGCGGGACAAGATGTATGCTGTCTCCGGAGCGCGCAGGGGCGAAAGGCCCGCAACGGCTTGCAGGGCATGTTGGCGATCACGCAGAAAATAGAACAGAAGATAAAATGTCAGCCCGAACATCGCGACCTGATAGATGGAGCCACGCAACAGCGATGTGCTTTGTCCCGTCAGCCATTGTACGAATGCTGCGACGGAGCCGGCCGGATCGAATTGGTTCTCGATCCATTGGGCAATGACCGAAAGCGTGGGATAGCCAGACATGAAGCCGTCTGCATCCCAACCACGGATGACCTCCTCCAGATAAGTCGCTCCGTTTACCGCCTCGCGAACGAGCTGTTGTGCGACGAGTGCCAGCGGCAGCCCGACGGCAATCGCCGCGACGCTTACCGATATCACCGCTGCCAGGTTTCGATTTCCGACCCGTCTCTCAACCCAACGATGAGCCGGAGACAGAATGACTGCCAGGACGAGAGCCCAGGTCAATGCCGGCAAAAAAGGCCACGCAAGCAGATAGCAGACATATAGACCGATCGCTGCGGCTGCCAGAACGCCGAGCAATCTCAATTGTTTCACGTCCGGCATCTGTTTCAGATCAGCCCCTCTCGGTGTCTCGCAAGCCCAGCGAGCCTAATTGGTTTCTCAAAAAAAGGGCAGCGTCGGTTGCGGGAGCCTTACGGCGAGGCTGCCGAGGAGGCGCTTCGAGTGATCTCGAGGGGATTTTGACGGCATGCAATCGAACCTGATGTCGCTCGCCTGCGCTTTGACGGCCTTTCAGCTCGTCTGTGACTGGCAGATGGGGCTTGAACAAAAGCGACGACAGGAAAACGTCTCAGAACTCCCACGGAGATGTCAGAACGAGTCCTGCCGTCTCGAAGTCAGTCAGATTACGCGTGGCGAGGCGGCCACCATTTACTCGAGCGATCGCCGCGATCATGCCATCGGGTGCCGACATGCCGCGTCCCTGGCGAGCAGCAGCACCCATAATTTCCCCATAAACCAGCGCAGCTTCTTCTGTCAGACCGAAGATGCGGTCTGCGAAACGCCGGCGCCAGTCGGCCAACCCTTGCTCCAGCCGTTCGGCACGTTGATCCGGTCTTATCTTCTGGATGCCGAAGGCGATCTCGGCAATCGTCACGGTTGGAAGCGCGAGTTCGGCATCGTATCGGATCAGCCAGGCAATGACTGCCTCGTCTGGGGTCTTTTTCAACGTTTCGGAAACGACGTTGGTATCGACGAAGATCAAAGCTCGACGCCTCGATTCGGCCGGCGACTCTCACGGATCACCGCCTCAAGGTCGATGTCTGTGCCGGATTGCGCTGAAAGACGCAGATAGAAGGCAGAAGCAGGCTCGCGACCGGCCTCGCGGACCTCGTAGGATTCGAGGGCGCGCTCGACCACGTCCGCAATCGAGCGGTTTTCGCGGCGGGCAAGCCGGTGTGCAAGATCACGCGCCTTAGCGCTGCGGACTGAGAGTTGCGGTTCGGCCATATCGGACTCCTTGGCACTGCTATATAGGCTCATCCGCTCTGCTAGCAAGACGGCTGCTGATGGCTTGACAGGGCATGTTGGCGGTCGCGGAGAAAATAAAATTTCAGGCCGAACATGGCGACCCGATTGATGGAGGCGCGCAATAGCGTTGTGCTTCGTCCCGTCAGCCAAGAATGCGGCGACTGAGCCGGCCGGATCGAGTTGGCTCTCGATCCACTGGGCGATGGCCGAAAGCGTAGGACATTTGGTTCCGCGGAAGTATCCCTTCGTCCAAACCCAGCGAAAACGATTTGCGATGCTGTCGCGACTTGAGGGCGCAGGACGGAAATGGCGACCTTCAGACGCTCCGATAAGACCGGTCGACAGTGGTCATGGCGAACATGATCGGGCAGTCGAGAACCGGACGTGGCGTTCCTTGGTGCGGTCGACGCCGCCCAACTTTACCAGCAGAGCGCCGCAAAGGCGGAATCGCCATCGAGGTCAGGCGCGAACCCGGCGACGGCTACTGGTCAAACGTATGGAAAAAGCAGCCTTTCTGCATGACTTTCATTCGGCCGCCCGACCCAGGATCAGGTCTGCTCGCTCTCCTACTTGTCGACTGCAGAGTGGAACGAGACGCGCTTTGTCCGCGAGGACTTCGACAAGCTCATACGCGGCGCTCGATTCTTTCGATACGAAAGGAAATGTATCACGACGCGACTATGATCGTGCGGGACAATGGCGAAGCCATGATCCCCATATTCGGCTACTTCAGCGACAAGAGAAAGCTGTCTGACAGGAATCAGCCCAAACGGGTCAGGCGCCCTTCCGAAGAACGGCACGATAGCAGTCCTAACCCGCATTTACGAGCAGTCCCTCGCATCGGCGACCTAAACCGATTGATGCCCTCCGCGAAGGCCGGATTGCGAGGTCACCCGTAGCCCGTGGTTCAGGAAACATCCACGACACGGAAGACCTCCCCCGATCCTGCATCCCGCACAAGATCGACGCGCTCGCCGTCCCAGTGGTAGTCGAGATGGCGGCCCTGAACGGGTGCCGAAGCACAATCCGGGTAGAAAAGGCCAACGCACTCGCCGTTTGGGTGCCGGACGCTGGGATATATCATACCGTCCGACCCAGCGTCCTTGAGGCGCTTCGCCAACCCTTGCGATGACTGGTAGTTGTCCGGGGCAAGGGCCGAATGGCCCTGCCGCTCAGGCCCTCTCAAGTCGTGCAGATCGGCATCAACCGAAAGAACGATCTCACGGAACTGCGAAGTCCAGCCAGCTTCTTCGGCTGTCCGCACCATGAAGCGCTCGTGGTGATGGATGGTCTCGAACAGCGCCGTCTCGAAGACATTGCCGACGTAGAGGACGCCAAAAGTGCCGTCGGTGAAGCGGCTTGGCCTGTCGGTGCTCACATGCGTGAAGGGCGCCATGAGGTAGGACGCGCCATTGCCGCCGACCCTGCGCTCGACCGGCACGAGATCGAGATTGCCGATGCTCGCCATGACCCGCGGGTTGGTCTTCTGCTCCGCGGAGATCAGCAGCGGCCAATCGGCCGGATCCGCAATGTCCTCGAATAAATCGATCGGCGGAAAGGCGCTGCGAATGATCCTGACAGCACCTTTCCACTTAATCCGCGAAACCGGGATCTGTTCCGGCGCCGTCACCAGCCGCCGCGCTCGGCGTCGAGATAGCGGCGGACCCGCATGATGTCAGTGAGCTCGCCACCAAGCATCACATCCAAGGCGCTTGCCCCGGCAAAGGCGGAATTGCCGGTGCGGATCCACGCATATCCGCGCTGCGGCTCGGCGAAGATGATCCTGAGGGCCTTGTGGATGCCCATCAGGTTGGAAAGGCGCGCACGGCCGTCGCGGGATATCCGTCCGGGCCCTTCAGCCTTCCAGCGGCGGAAGGACCGGACCGGCATGTCGAGCAGGGTCGCCGACTGCTCGTCGGTCAATTCCCATTTGCCGAAAAGATTGAGCGCGGCGCGAAACATGGCAGCCGCCTCGGCCTCGGTAACAGGATCGGCACGGAATGCCTCAGGGGCCGTATCGACGCGTTCAAGTGCTAGCATGCGTCATCTCCACATGGCAGTGAATATCTCATTCCATACCATTTGGCAATACGCGAGAAGAGCGGAACGCTGAAGGGGTCGGAGCGCTCTCCGCGAGCGGCAGGAACAGGCGGGTCATGTAGCGGATGCTCTCGGTGAAGCAGCCCTGCGCCTTTCGGACGGCCCGTAGTCAGAACCGCCTGCACAATGTCGTCAGCTGAGATGGTGGGCCCGTGCTCCAGCCCGAGGGACGCACAGTACTCTGGAACACAGTAGACTTCGCGACCGAGCGGTGAGCGGCGATAGTCTAGCGGCAGCTTGTCCCGGACCGGCAGCAGCAGGCCGGTCGCGGGATGGAGCGATTTGGCTGCTATAAATACTCACGGCATCGGCGGGTTGTCGCGTCAACAACCGTCCGGGTCAACATCCGAATACCCGTGTTCTCCCAGAGCCGTCGAATTAATCGTGCCAAACAGAGGCCGCGATATAGGCAAACCCGCCGGCTGAAATGATCTGCCGTTTTGGCGCGCAAACTGCTTCGGCGCAAAGCTCAGGGGTCGAGGCCTCGGTAAGCGGTGCTGCCATTTTGCGACAGCATGTGGCGGGAAGATATTGCTCAGATTGGAGGTCGCTTGAGTTGGAGGGAGTGATCGTCCTCTCGAAACCTGCCCCGCCACCAACGCTGCCCAAATTCGAAAGCAGCCGACTGCTTGAGCGACCGCGGACCGAAATCGGCTTAGGCGGCGTAGCCGCCTCACGTTTTATCCTCACTTCGCCCGTGCTGAAGGGCCGCCCAGGTGCTCGATCCCGATGCACGGCAACGAGCGGCCATCCCAAAGCTCCATCACCTGCATACCCGCCTTCATTATCTCAACAATGCAGGCTGGCGTGGCGGTTCAGCTAAGTGATCCCTCTTTGCCGCATTGCGAGCAACCGCGCGAATAATACGCTTCAAGTATTCGGCCTTATGGGGACCGGCCAATTCGATAACGCTCTCCACCTGGACACCGTCGGCTCTGAAGAACCTGACGGAAGCTTCTCTGTTCTTTTGCATCAGACGTGAGCCACTGACAACAAATTCGGAATAAAATATCCTCGTAGGGAACACAGCCGAAAACCGGAAAGCACCATGTTCGTGGCGGTAGCAGCCAATCGAACGAATGCACGCATCGCGGTTTGCCTACAGCACGCTCTCATGTCCCGACAGCGCAATTTCGCGGTTACCTCCGGCCACGAACAGTCAGACCACTTTTGATGTGTAGGTTAGACCTTCGTCGTCGGCAAGATTGGCCGATGCGATGACTCGCTGGTGAATTACCGGCTCGCGCGTGATGAGCGCGAAGGCATCAGGTGCCCCCGCCGTTCCCGAGGGTCGCGGTCTACGGAACTAGCCTCAGTCGCCGAGCCGTGCCTTGCGTCCGAACGCGGTCACCGGCGCCTCCAGTGGGATCGGGCGAGCCGCTGCAGGCGCATTCGCAGCAAAGGGTTATGACGTGTTCTCGTGACCCGTGAGCCGGCGCGTGCCGAGTTGGCAGCGTCCGATTGCTGGCGGCTCGAAGCGCGCCCGGGCGCCCTCGCCTATTTGTAGCCACCTGCTCAAAACCGCCATGAAGCCAGCCGCCAGCCTGCTATGTTCGACGGCAATCGTTCAGCTTGCTGCCGCCCACCGTTTGAAAACGATGGTCACCTTCGTCCCTTTGTTGGCGCTGGACTCGACGGCTAGCTGGGCCTTGGCGTTCTCGGTCAGCGATCGCGCGATCAGCGCTCCGAGCTTGCCTGGCTTGGGCCACATCTCGCCTTCCGGCAGGCCGATTCCGTCGTCCGCCACTGTAACCCGGCAGCCATCGCCATCGACGACACTGTGCAGCATTATCGTGCCGCCGTCGCGCCCCCGGAAGGCATGCTTTAGTGAATTGGTCAGCAATTCGTTCACGACCAGCCCCGCCGGCATGGCGACGTTTATTGACACCGGATATGTATCCACCTTCATATCCAGCCGGATCCCCTCGACTGCGTGCGAGCTCATCACCGCGGACGCTATCTGGCTGAGATACACACCAAGATCGACCTCCTCCTTCGGCTGGTCGGCCGTTAGCGTCTGGTAGAGGATCGCCAAAGCGTCGACGCGACCGGCGAGCCGCTCAAACCGTGTCCGGTCGGCCTCGGTAGCGTTGCGGCTTTCCAGCCGGATCAGTGCGGTGATCATCTGCAGGTTGTTCTTCACCCTGTGCTGCAGTTCGCGAAGCAGTATGTCGTTCTCGCTGAC
>NZ_JAMYOQ010000022.1:0-85776 GCF_040319905.1 Mesorhizobium sp. M0833
CACGAAATATTATGTGGCGGAGGCAAGCTGGGTTTGGCCGGCCCTGACGGGCGTCAGGGCGGCTCCGCCACATAATCTCGCCCGACGCATAAGAACGGTTATGTGGCGTGCCACATAACCGTTCAGCGGGGCCGTCTACGTCTTCCGGGCGAAGCGTACGCAATTATCGACATTCTGCATATGGTTTCCGCTTTGCGACGGTTGCCTATCGCTGGCATCCGTTGTTTGGGAGCACGTTGCAGGTTTCGCCATTTCGTCGTGGGAAGGCGTTGACGTGCATCTACACGGAGGAGCGTCCTGACCTTTGCCGCGAACTCCCGAATTGGATGTTCGACGCCGGCTACTGCGCGGGCATGACGCTCGGGCGACCCGAAATCGGCATCGAGGGTCTCAATGAGTTGACGATCGTCCTGACGGCGCTCGGCACGAATCGCAAGCAAGGCGCACAATCCCGCCCTTCAAGGAAGAAGGAGAGGGACGGTGCGAAGAAGCCGATATCACAATCGCGCGCAGCTCATCCTTCAGCTGGAGCGTCAAATTCCTCATCCGCCAGTGGGCAAAAACACGAAGGGACTGGTCGAGACATTGGCCGACCTTCTGCTGGAAGCGCTGGCGGCCGAAGCGGATCAGGGAGGCGGTGATGAACCCGAAGATCACGCCTGATCACCTCGCCCGCTCGGCGGTAGTTTACGTTCGTCAATCGACCATGTCGCAAGTGACGGGCAATCTGGAAAGTCAGCGCCGGCAGTATGACCTGGCGGGAGCCGCAGAAGCGGTCGGCTTTGCATCGGTGACGGTGATCGACGACGATCTTGGCCGCTCGGGGTCCGGCCTGATGCAGCGACCCGGCTTTGAGCGGCTTGCCGCCATGGTCTGCTCCGGCGATGTCGGTGCGGTCTATTGCATCGAGGCGTCACGACTGGCGCGTAACGGACGGGACTGGCATCATCTGATCGACTTGTGCGCGCTGGCCGGCACGCTGGTCGTCGATCCGGATGGCGCATACGATCCGCGGCTCGTCAACGACCGCCTGCTGCTTGGGCTGAAGGGAACGATGTCGGAATACGAACTGAGCCTGATGCGACAGCGCGGCATCGCCGCCCGTGACTCAAAGGCCAAGCGTGGGGAGTTCCGCTTCATGCTTCCGCCAGGCTTCTGCTGGAGCGAGGCCGATAAGGTCGAGATCGATCCTGACGAGCACGTGGCCGACACCATCCGGCTGGTCTTCGCGAAGTTCCGCGAGTTGGGCAGCGCGCGGCAGGTCTTCTTATGGCTGCGATCGGCAGACATTAAAATGCCCGTGGTCCGGCGCAATGTCGAGGTTTGCAAACTCGTCTGGAAGCCTCCCGCTTACCACAGCGTCATGCAGATTCTTCACAATCCGCTTTATGGCGGCGCCTACGCATTCGGCAGAACGGCGCAGCGGACACGGATTGTCGAGGGGCGCGCCCGTAAGGCCAGCGGCTTCAGGAAGTCTCGCGACGAATGGCATGTGTTGTTGCGTGACAATCATCCTGGTTACATCAGCTGGCAGGAATACGAGGAGAATCAGAAGCTCCTGCTCGAGAACGCGCATATGAAGAAGAACTGCGCGCGCAAATCTGCACGTGGAGGCCGCGCCCTCTCACGGGATTGATGCGTTGTGGGCGATGCGGACGAATGATGCGCGTCTTCTATGGCATGGCGAAAGGCAACGCCCATCGCTACCAGTGCCGCGGCGATGATGCCCATGTCGGCGCTGGCCTGTGCATCGGCATTGGCGGTCTGCGGATTGATCGCGCCGTCGCCCTGCAGATCCTAGAAGCCGTCTCCGATCGTGCCGTGGAAGCCGCGATCTTTGCTTCGGAGCAGGCCGAGCGTTCGCGAAAGGACATCGTTGCCGCCGTCGAGCGGGAGCTGGAAGCAGCCCGATACGATGCTTCGCTGGCCGGGCGTCGTTACGAACTGGTCGACCCCGCCAAGCGCCATGTCGCACGCGAACTCGAGGCTCGCTGGAACGATGCGTTGGACCGCGTGGCCACACTGGAGCGCCGGATCGCGGAGCTGTCGGCTCTGTCGGCGACACGCCCAAAGGTCGATCGCGCCCGTTTGCTTCAGCTTGCCCATGATCTACCGGCGGTATGGAACGCACCCTCAACCGACACTCGGACCAAGCAGCGCCTTATCCATATCCTGGTTCAGGAGATCGTATGTGATCTCGATGAGGTGACCAACGAAGCCGTGCTGCTGATCCATTGGACCGGCGGGCGTCACACCGAGGTGTGTGTTGCCCGCGTCAAGACCGGCCGTTGTCCAGATATGGCGGCGAGCGCCGTCGAAGCACTGCGCAAACTCGCCGGACACTGGCCGGACCGCGAGCTTGCCGTATCGCTCAACCGGATGCGCTGCAAGACCGGCGATGGCGAGACCTGGACGACGGTGCGCGTGCGCGAAATGCGCGAGCGGCTCGGCATACCCGGATACGATCCAGCCAAGGCTGATGGCGAAATCATCAGTCTGATGAAAGCCGCCGAACGGCTTGGCATCTGCGTCGGGTCCGCGAAAAGCTTGGCTCTCAAGGGCATCCTGCCGGCGAAACAGATTCTGCCCGGTTCGCCCTGGCTGGTCCCGGTTGAAACACTCGCTTCAGAAGCGGTGCGCATAGGGGTGCAAGGTATCGTCGCTCGTCGACCGAAGTTCTACGAGCACTATCAATACGATAAAGTCGTCCGACTGCCCGGACTCTGACGAGGGGATGCATTATGAAACGAACTGCGCCGACCGCATCAACCTCGTCTACTTCGACGGCACGGGCGTATGCCTGTTCGCCAAGCGGCTGGAGGATGGCAAGTTCTGCTGGCCGGGCATTTCCGATGGTGTCGTGCGACTGACGGCGGCACAGTTGCAGGCACTCCTGGGAGGCCTCGACTGGCGGCGGGTGCACGAGACGCGCGAGATGCGTGTCCAACGACGGCGAGCTGACCATCGGATTATTGCCAAATCACTGGAATCCATGCTTGAATCCGCTTCGTGACTGACGCGGCCGCTGCCCTACCCGACGATCCTCATGCGCTTCAGGCGATGCTTCTGGCCGCGCGCGCGGAGAATGAGCGGCTGCGCCAGATCATCAAGGAGTTGCAGCGCCATCGCTTCGGCCGCAGGGCCGAGAGCCTGCCGGAGGACCAACTGCTTCTGGGGCTGGAGGAAGCCGAACAGGTGGAGGCGGAGGGCCTTGCCCGCGCGGAAGCCGCGGACCCCTCAAAGCGTGATGCTAGGGCCCGTAAGCGTCGCGCCAACCGCGGCTCGTTGCCCGCCCATCTGTCGCGCGTCGAGCAGGTAATCGACATCGCCGACAAGATCTGCCCGTGCTGCCAAGGCCAGCTGCATGTTCTGGGCGAGGACGTCTCCGAGCGTCTCGACATCGTGCCCGCCCAATTCCGGGTGATTGTCACCCGTCGACCGAAGTATGCCTGTCGGGCCTGCGAAGAGGTGGTCGTGCAGGCGCCAGCACCGGCACGTCTCGTCGAAGGCGGCATTCCTACAGAGGCCACGGTGTCTCATGTTCTGGTGTCGAAGTATGCCGACCACCTTCCCCTATATCGTCAGGCCCCCACGCCCGCCGTTCGCTCATCCCGAAGCCCTCCTTCAGGCGAGCGACAGCTTTCCGCTTGGCCGCGGGCGTCACCATTCTTTCCCACAAGATCCTTCACGCGGCATTGTCGAGCATGGCGTCGGCCAGAAGCCGCTTCAGCCGCGTGTTCTCGTCCTCCAGAGCCTTCAGTCGCCGAGCCTCGGAGACATCCATCCCGCCGAAGCGGGCCTTCCAGTTGTAAATCGAGGCGTCGCTGACCCCGTGCTTGCGGCACAGATCGGCAACCGATACCCCGGCCTCATGTTCCTTCAAAATTCCGATGATCTGCTCTTCAGAGAAGCGGCTACTTTCATGTCCTGGTCCTCTCGATGGGCCAGAACGAACTTGAAACCGGATTAGATCAGAGGGGCAAGGTCAGTAAGTCGGTTGCTGCAACGGCTCACTCAACGCGTTCGTGACGAGCTCGCAAACTGAACATTCAAGCGTGAGGATCGATGAGCCGCACACCCTCGCCCCTCTGACCAGCAGATAAGAATTCGACGCCCGCTTTTGTCAGCGCCGCCTCGATGGCCTGCAAAGTACTGATCCGGGAATCGACCTTGCCATTTTCCAATCGGGTGAGCGCATTCAGCGACACAATTGCCTTGTCAGCGAGCTCCTGCTGCGACCAACCAAGCAAAGCTCGTGCGGCTCGAATCTGTCGTGGACTGACCATGAGTCCACAATCGGCAGGCCGATTTTCTTTGCCACATATAGGGTTATTTTGAACCTTATAAGGTATATTAAATAGCGACTAGGCGTTCAGGTGGCATCGACAGCAGCTCCAGCCGCGCGATGCGACAAGTCCTTATAGGGTTAGCAGAGGAGCATCGGGAGGCATCGTTGAAACTGCAACGCTCCATCCTCGTTCAGACTGGATCGAGACCAAAGAAGGCGAGTGGTCCTCATCACGCCGATCAGCATGTCGGCAAACAGATCGCGACGGTCCGCGTTCAGTCGGACGTCTCGCAGGGCCAACTTGCCCGGGCGATAGGCATCAGCTTTCAACAGCTCCAGAAATACGAGAACGCCAGGAACCGCGTCAGCGCATCGATGCTCTACGAGATCGCCAGCACATTGGGCGTCCCCGTAAGTCGCTTCTTCGAGGGCCTGCCGGGTAACGGCCAGAAAAGCGAGGAAGCGAAGCCCCTGCCCGTGGATGAACGGCTGAACTTCATCGCCAGCGCGGAAGGCCGGCGCCTGATTGAAGGGCTGATGAAACTTCCTCCCAGAGTGCGTGGCCGCATCTCAGCCCTCATCGCCGCATTAGGGGACGAGTTGGCATTGGACGACGCGAAAAACGAAATGGCCGACGATTACTCGCGGGCCGAGCGCAAGACGGCCTGACAATCAATAGAACTCGTCAGCCGTATTTTCGCGCGACGGGCACAGTGATGCGACCGGTTGATCCGGAGATCGCGATATCACTACCCAAAAGCCGCGAACGGGATGCAAACCCCTCAAGGATACTTCGAGCGACGTTCCCGATTGCCGCCGTGGGAACAAGCCTGTCCGTTGCCGATCCGATAGACCGAGTGTCCGCGCCGATGACGACAGGCAGAAGGTCTACCTCTTCAAGTCTTCCGCCCGCATCATAACGGCAGGCAGCGACGATGCTTTGCCAGACTTCCGGCGGGTCCCATTCATTTTCGTCGGGGTGCACGTGGAAAAAGAAGTTGCCAAGGCCATAGAAGATCGGCGAGCCATCGTAGATCTCCAGCGCTTGAAGCACGGGAGCGCCGTGGCTGACGAAGAGGTCGGCGCCGGCGTCGATGCAGGACCGGGCAAAGGTCCGCACCCAACGCGGCACGTCCTGCCAACCTGGTTCCCAATGGTGATGGTGCAGATAGGCGACAACGAAATCGCCTTGTGCCGCCGCCTGCCGGATAGCGGACAAATGGACGGCCGCGCTCTGAGAGTCGACCTCGACGATGCGACCGAAGCTTGCAGCTTGCGCAAACACAGTGCCGTAGAAATTGATCTCCTTGCCGCTCACCACGTCCGGCGGATCGTCCGGTTGGGCATGATTGGCGAGTTCGAGGGGGGAGCTTTGCAGATGCTCTCCAAGCCTTGCCAGTCTGCGAAAATGCCCGTCCGGCACCCCAAATTTTCGAGTGGTTACAAGCCGGTTGACGCCAGCTCGCGCCGGACGAAAAGCCGTAGCGTTCCCCGCATACATGTTGGTCGGGCCTGGGCCTGCATCAAGGGCAAGAAGCGCGACCTCGCGCGCCCCAAGCCGGCGGCGGCCCGGTCTGGCCGCGTCCGCCTCGTCCGTCCCAATCCCTGCATGCAGGAACCCGCGCGCTTCGACTTCCTCCAGGGTATTCAACACCCCGTTTGGGCCGAGATCGAAAGCGTGGTTGTTTGCCAGCGCAAGCGCGTTGAAGCCGATTGCCTGCAACGCATCCAGCACCTCGGCCCCGGAATAGCCGAAATACTTGCCCTTGGTCGGCCAACCACCATGCTTTCCGAGGATCGTCGACTCGAAGTTCGTGAAGACGAGGTCGCCCTGCCCCAGGAAGCGGACAATTTCGGCGAACCGTTCGTCCTGGATATTGCGGATGTCGTGCGTGATCAGGGACTGGCCGGTCACAACCGCGCAAAAATGGTCTTTCATGGAGCTCGCCTTTTGGATTTGGGATGTCGGCGCCGGCACGCGGCCAGCGCCACACGATGTCGAAGCCGGTGGCGCAGCTATTTCGCAACGGCCGGTGCGATGTCGGTCTTGAACCATTTGATACTCAGCGCCGTGAGCGTCCCATCCTTGGTGGCCGCGTCGATGGCCGCGTTGAACTTGGTGAGCAACTCGGTATCGTCTTTGCGCATGCCCGCGCCTACGCCCGGGCCCCAGAGGCCGCCCTTCAGTTCCGGGCCAAAAAACTCCGCTATCGACCCAGCCGGGGTCTCCAGGAAATCCCGCCATGTGAAAAAGTCGGCAAGCCCGCCGTCAACACGTCCGGCGGCTAGGTCAAGCTTCAGATTGTCCAGGCTGTCGTAGCTGCGGATGGTCACGACATCGCCGAAGAGATCCTTCAAGACAGCCTCCGAGTTCGACGATCGCAGGACCCCGATGGCCTTGCCGCTCAGTGTCGTTCTAACGTGCTCGATGGCCGCTTTTTCCTTTTCCCCGACTGTCGAGAGGTTGACCCTCTGCTTGGTGTCGCCGGCGTCGAGCCCCAGTTCCTTGCGCACGACGAACTGGTTGAAGCCGCCGGCGTAGGGGACTGAAAATGCGATCGACTGCTTGCGCTTCTCGGTGATCGCCATGCCCGACATGATGACGTCGAACTTGCCGACGACCAGGGCCGGAATTATGCCGTCCCAGTCCTGCGCAACAAAGCTGCATTTGATGTTGATGCGGCGACACAGCTCGCGTCCGACATCGACGTCGTAGCCATAGAGCTCGCCATTGGCATCGGTTCCGTCCCATGGCGGCGAAGCGCCTTCGGTGGCGATCGATAGCGCGCGCTCGCCCTCGGCCCGGACGGGGAAGACTGATATGAATGATGCGAGCAAAACAGCCATGGCAAAGGGTATGCGCATAAGGCACCTCTTTCGTTTTGGTTGGTGGGAATGCAGCGAAAGCTGCACGGTCACGGCGTGGGTGTCGTGATCTCGGATTCGCACAGCGCTGGCTTTGGTCGCAGCCTGCGTCGTGCGCCAGGAGGGCGGTCGGTCGAGAGCCGCCGTTCCAGAAACTGAATTAATTTCACCGCAACCGACGTAAGCGACAGATAGATCGCACCGGCGACAATAAAGATTTCGAAAGGGGCGAAGGTGGCCGACACCATCTGCCTCGCCATGCCGGTGATCTCGAGAAGGGTTACGGTGCTTGCGAGAGACGAACCCTTGATCATGCCTACGACTTCGTTCCCGTAAGCCGGCAGCGAGATCCTGAACGCGATCGGAAAGGTGACAAGGCGGGCAGTTTGCAGTCGTTTCAGGCCGAGAGCCGCGGCGGCCTCGGTAAGACCCTTGGGAACGGACTGCAGACCTCGGCACAGGATCTCAGTCGTATGCGCCGCGCTGTTCAGCGAGAATGTAAACAGGGCGCACCAGAAAGGATCCCGCAGGACCACCCAAAAGACGCTTGCCCGTACCGCCTCGATCTGGCTTAGGCCATAGTAGAGCAGGAAGAGTTGAACGAGCATGGGTGTGCCGCGAAAGACATAGGTGTAGCCCAGCACCGCGAGCGACAGGCTGGGACGCGCGAAGGCGCGGATGAACGCCAGCGGCACCGACAGTAGAAATCCCGCAATCAGCGACAGCGCGGTCAGCGTCAAGGTGAGTGCCACGCCTGAGGAGAGCACCACCACCGCCTCAAGCATCAACTGGAGGTTCACTGCAGTTCCCCTAGCGACCGAAAGCGGGGTAGCGCCGTTCCGCGAACCGGATCGACACCAGCGTCACTGTTGTGAGGCTGAGATAAAGCGCTGAGGCCGCGAGATAGAAGGTCAACGGCGCACGCAGGGACCCGGCACCGACAAAGGCAACGCGCATGATGTCGGTCAGGCCGACAATGGACACCAGAGCGGTATCCTTGAAAAGCGAGATCCACAGATTGCCATATGCCGGCAGCGCCAGCCGCGCCATTTGCGGACCGATGATGAAGGACCAACGCTGCCAGGCATTCAGCCCAAGCGCCTTCGCCGCCTCTGTCTGGCCCGCGGGCACGGCGGCAATCGCACCCCGGAACACTTCCGTCGCATAACCGCTGAACACGACCGAGAGCGCGATCACCCCTGCGGTGAACGCATTCACCTCCACATAGCGGCCGACGACCATGCTGGCGAGCGTGGTGCCTCCAAAGTAGATGAGCAGGATAA
Organism: Mesorhizobium sp. M0833; assembly: GCF_040319905.1. Lineage (NCBI taxonomy): Bacteria > Pseudomonadati > Pseudomonadota > Alphaproteobacteria > Hyphomicrobiales > Phyllobacteriaceae > Mesorhizobium > Mesorhizobium sp. M0833. The sequence continues at coordinate 8,437 of NZ_JAMYOQ010000022.1, forward strand.
TGACAAGTTCTGGCACGCCACGAACCACCGTCGTGTAAGCCGTCACAACCCTTCCTAGCCGTGGCGAGGCCGCGCCTTTCGAAATTGCCAACAACAGCCCGAATACTGTACCGACAGACCCGCTGATAAGCGCAAGGCTCAGCGTCACCGTGAATGCGAAAAGAAACTGAGTAGTAAAACCGTTCATGGAGCACCTTTTTCGGCTCGCAATTCAAGCAGATCGTCGCTTGTTCAGCGCTGCTATCTAAAATATTTACCTACGGTTGCGGGTTACTCGAGCAGTAATTTCAAGTTAATTTGCGATTTTGGCATATCATAAACTCCAACATATCTAGATCAATCTATCATTTTTATAATTTACTCTATAACTAATTCTTATATGATCGCGTTAGGTTCAAGCTGATGCCTAGCCTGGAGCTAGCCGGTTTGATCCCTTCGGCCGGCAATCACCCACGCTTTGGCTCAGCACGCGGTCGGAAAAGGAATGCAAAGGATGGAGTTGCTGCAAGGCGGCCTGAAGCTCCGGCAGTTGCAGGTCTTCCGGGAGGTGCTGCGAACCGGTTCGACAAGACGGGCGGCGATGGCCCTCGGGATAAGCCAGCCTGCGGTCAGCCAGCATGTGAAGCAGCTCGAGACAACACTTGGCATCACACTCTTCAAAAGGTCCTCGAACCGCATCGTTCCGTTGCAGGAAGCCTGGGAACTGCTGCGGAACGTCGAGCTCGCTATAACGTCCCTGGATCGACTGGAATCGTCGATCTTCGCGATGAAGAACGATGAAAAGCAGCGGATTGCCATTGCCGCGCCCTCCGTCTTCGGTTTCGTGACCCTGCCCAAGGTTGTGGCGATCATTCACTCGCAGACTGCGTCCAATGTCCGATCGATTTCGGGAAGCTACGATCAGATCGGGGAGCACATACTTGCCGGGCGGGCGGATCTCGGGATCTCAAGGCTGCCCGTTGATCCGCGCCTGTTTGAATGGGCGCCGCTGGGCTCGGCACGCAACGTATGCATCTTTCATCCCGATCATCGTTTCGCAAGGCAGGCGCGCATCGAGGCCCAGGACCTCGCAGGCGAAACGATCGTCGATATCGATCCGCAATTCGCCGCCCATCAAATGAACTTCAATGCCTTGCGCTTCGCCGGCGTCGAACCGGACATACTGGTGGAATTCGACTGCAACGGTCACGAAGCGGGGTATGTTTCGGCGGGCCTTGGTATCTCCATAACCAACGAGATCATAGCGCGCGAGTATGCGGCGTTTCGCCTGGGCGTAAAACCGGTCGAGCCGTCCGCCATCTATCACTACGTTGCGATCTGGCAGAAGGGCAGGACGTTCACCAACGCATTGAATGTTTCGCTTGAAGCGATCATCTCAGTCTTTGCCGCGATGTCTCCCGAAGCGGCGTCGCGTTCAAAAACAACTTCAGCCTCTGTTCCGGAAACAGTGGCCCCGCTGATGTAGGCGATCCCCTGCTTTGCGTCTTAGCCGGATTCAGGTCTTGCGCTCCTGCTTCGCCCTGGCAAAGCCTCGATCGGTCGCAATGAAACGCTCAAGCATTGGCACGATCAGGCGCAGAGGGTCGGCCAATGCCTGACCCGATTCATGCCCGAGTATCTCGGCATATCTGGACAGGTCGCGATGCAGTCGCGCCGGCAATTCGAGCGTGACCTTAACCGGCTTGTCATCGGCAATCGGCCCGAGTTTCAGCTTGGCCATCTCAACCTCCATAGGGTTCGAGAACGAGATCGCGGGTGACGACCACGCGCACGGTAAAGCCCGGCCTTATTGTCAGCGTCGGTGCGACATTGAGCTGGCGCTGAACGATTTGTTGGCCGACCTGGCTGAGGCTGTCGGAGGCACCGCGGCGAAGAGCCCGCACGATGTCGCTCTCCTGGCCAGAGGACCCTGTCTCCGCGCCGACACTCAGAATAGTTGTGAGTGCAGCCGCCTTAAACAATTCAGCCCAATGGTAGTCGACGCCGTCCTCAAGGCCGGCATAGCCTTGGGCATCAGCACCAGGCTGTCGCTCAAGAACGATGGAGCGGCCGTTTGGAAAGATCAGTCTACTCCAGACCAGCAGCACACGGCGCTGGCCGAAGCCGATCCCATTGTCGTACTGGCCAATGACCCGCGTGCCTTGTGGAATCAAAAGCGTCCTTCCGGTCGGACTGTCATAGATGCTCTCCGTCACCTGCGCGGTGATCTGACCGGGCAGATCGGAGCGGATGCCGGTTATGAGTGCGGCGGGGATGACGGCCCCGGCCTGAAGCACAAAGGGCGACGCGGGAGGCATGACATGATCCGGCGCTACGGTGCGCCGATCGGCGGCCGCATTGAGGAAGGCCAGCTGACGATCCTGCGCAGCCGACTGGCCGGGCTGATCGGCAATGTCAGGGCCAGCCATGTTTTGGGAACCTGCTCCTCCAAGCGTTTCGGCCACCGCCGAGGCCGCCCGATCTGTCTGGAAGAAAACACGGGACGTTCGGGCAGCCTCGTCTTCTGCCCGCCGACGTTGCTCAGCCTCGTCGACCGTGGCGGGTGCGATGGTCGGCGGCACCACCGGCTGCCCCTTGTTCTGGGCATCGAGCATCGGCCGACCAAGATCACCTGGCAAAGGCGGCCCAAGAACGGGGCCGGTGTAGTCGCGCGGCAGGCTGGCCAGTCCGTCGGCGGGTTGCCTGTTGGAAGTCGAGTAGAGCTCGTCGCCATGCGGGCCTGTTTCACTCGTCTGAAGCGCGTAGATCAGCGCGCCGCCGACGCCAAGCGATCCGACCAGGCTGATGCCAGCGAGCACCTTGCGCGACAGGCGGGTTACGCGCGGCGGCTCAGCGCGAAGCTGCATGGGTGCAGCACCGGGTTCGTTCTCGTTCACGACTCCTCTCCTCCCCTTTGCCGGAGTGCGCTTGTGTCGCTCGGCGTTGGACTGACGCTTGACGTCCTAGTTACCCTCCTGGTCCCGTCGGTGCGGACGAGCCTGACGGTCTGCTGCCGCTTGCCGCTGCCAAGCCGCAATTCGGCCGCGCCGAAGAGACGGTCGACGATCAGCGTGTTCTGGTAAACGCGGCTGTTGGCGATCTCAGCCTCACCGTCCGGGCCGATGACGAAGATGGGCGGCATCTCGCCTTGCACGATCCCGCGTGGAAACTCGACATAGACGCGCCTGCCGTCGTCATAGACGCTGACCGGCCTCCAAGGCGGCGTGTCGCCTGTGAGGCCGTAGCGGTAATTGCGTGCGGTGACGTCGGGAATAACCGGCGTCGCGGGGATCGGCCGCGACTGTCCGGCCGGCGGCGCGGGATAGGCCCAGGCCACGGCGGGCATATACGGCTTCTCGCCGGATCGCAGCTCGATCATGTAGCTACGCCGGTCGGTGGTGATTACGAGATTGGTGCTGATGTCTGCGCGCGAAGGCTTGACCAGCACATGAACGCGCCGAGTGACCCCCGCTCCGCTTTCGGTGTCGCCGATGATCCAGCGCGCGGTGTCGCCAGCCGCGATCGGACCTTCACCAGTCAGGCTTTCGCCAGGCTCGAGCGCAATGTCCGTTATCTGTCCGGGGGCGGCATAGACCTGATAGAGTGCTCCGTCACTCCAGGGGTATATCTGAATGGCGTTGTAATAGCCTTCTCGCCGTGGCTGGACCCGCGCGGCCGCGTTGGCGTTCTCAACGCGTGCCGCCGGGGTGCCACCGGCCGCGCCACCATGTGCCGGGACCCAGCCCGGTGGAACGTGTAACGGTTTGGGCTTCTCATCGGGAATGGCAACCGGAGCGGCTGGCAAAGGCGGCACGGAGGCATCGTAGCGGATCTGCGGCGATTTCTGAGATGTGGCGCAGCCGCCGAGGACGGAACCAGAAAGCAACACCGCAACAAGGGCGGACCACCCAGACGGACATGTTGCGACACCATGCAAAGGCCCATTCATTGGTTCATCTCCCGCGACCAGTTGATGGCGTTGATGTAGATGCCAAGTGGATTTGCCCGAAGCCGGTCGACGTCGCGAGGCGGCTGGATCACGGTTGTCAGGATGGCGGTCCATCGTTCGGTGGTGGAGAGCTGGCCGTTTTCGTAGTGGCGCTCCGCCCAGGCGACGCGAAAGGAATCCGCAGAGGCGCGAATGACCGACGAGACGTCGACCGAGACTTGCTGCTTGCCGACCCTCGAGAAGGGATCATTGATGCGGGCATACTCGTTGAGCGCCGCGGCGCCCTCGTCAGTGGTCCACTCATAAGCGCGCAGCCAGTTTTGGCGCACGACAATTGGATCGGCCGGGATTGAGCGGACCTGTTCGATGAAGCGGGCGAGATGCCAGGCCACTTGCGGGTCGGTCGGCTTATAGTCCGAATTGGCGGGCGCGAGTGCCTGCGCCTGTCCGAGCGTGTCGACCTGCACCACCCAAGGGACTACGGTCCCTCGCAATAACTGCGACACAAGCGCGGCGGCCATGCCGGCCGATAGGATCAGCGATCCGAAGGCCATATAGCGCCAGTTTCTGGCCTGCACGCGAGCCGCGCCGATGCGTTCGTCCCAGACCTGCGCGGCCTTCTGGTACGGAGTCTCGGGTTGAGGTGTCTTGCCGTAATGGACGGCCGGCCGTCGAAAAATGTTCATGGGGTCAATTGCCTTCGGAGAGAGAAACGGAACTGCCGCTGCCGTGGGCATCGCCAGCGCGGACGGCGTGGGCCGCGGTCTGCACGCCGTGCGACAGGCGCTGGGACCGCTGCATGCGTTTGGCCCAGTCAGGGGTATTGTGTGCCGGCTCGCCCAGCCCGGCGGCGCGGGAGACGGAAGGGCCGCTTGCGCGTTCGGCATTGCCTGCGACCGTTCCCGCTGTCGCGGTTTCACCGATCCCCGCCGTGGCGGACCGTGGACCAGCGGCGGAGGTCGATTGGACAGATTCACTGGCACGTGCGGCGGCACGCCTGAGCGGCGAGTCATTTTGCGAAACACCTGCGCTTGCGAGGCCGCCCAAGCCGGAAATGGCAGCCGTGGCACCACCTTGGCCAGACAGGCCTGCATGCGAGCCGCCGCCACGCGCGGTGGAGGTCCCTGCGGACAAAGCTGCCGACCCGCCGCGTGCCGCCAGGCTTGCGGCGCCGCCGGTGGCAAGCACCATGCCGCCTGCTGCGAGACCTGTGCCGACGGCGGCACCCGCACCGAGCTGCGGCCCGCCGGAGACGATGCCGTTGGCAATGCCCGGGCCGAAGATGCCGAGACCGAGGAGTGACAAGGCAGCCAGCACGATCGCCATGGCCTGATCGATGGTGGGGTTTTCGCCACCAAAGCCTTGAGTGAACTCGCCGAACAGCGTCGAGCCGATCCCGATCACCACAGCCAGCACCAGCACCTTGATGCCCGACGAGATGACGTTGCCGAGCACGCGCTCGGCCATGAAGGCTGTCTTGCCGAAGAGGCCGAAGGGGATCAGCACAAATCCGGCGAGCGTCGACAGCTTGAATTCGATCAGCGTGACGAAGAGCTGCACCGCGAGGATGAAGAAGGCGAGCAGGACCAGCGCCCAGGCAAACAGCAGACAGACGATCTGGATGAAATTTTCGAAGAAGGAGACCCAGCCCATCAGACCGGAGATGGATTCAAGCAACGGTCGTCCTGCGTCGAGCCCGGTTTGTGCCACTTTGCCGGGTCGCAGCAGATCCTGAGCCGAAAACCCTGTGCCACTCGCCTTCAGGCCAAGACCGGAGAAGCTCTCGAAGACGATGCGGGCAAGGCTGTTCCAGTTGGAAATCAGGTAGGCGAAGACGCCAACGAACAGCGTCTTCTTGACCAGCCGGGCAAGAATGTCGTCGTCGGCGCCCCAGCTCCAGAACAGAGCCGCAAGCGTTACATCAATGACGATCAGCGTGGTGGCGATGAAGGCGACCTCACCGCCGAGCAGGCCGAAGCCGCTGTCGATGTAGCGCGTGAAAGTGCCGAGGAACTGGTCGATGATGCCGGTGCTGCCCATGCCTATCGCGCCTCCGGCTTAGTCGTCTCTGGCGACTGCGGCGTGAGCGACTCGGAGGTCAAGCTCCCAGATCGTGCCTTGAACCCGAGGAAGCGATCGCGCTGCTCTGCCCACAAGCGCATGCAATCGTTGTCACGCAAGGCAGCCTCCCCGAGCCCCTGGCAGTGGCGAAGACTTTCACGCAGTGGATCCGGCGCCTTCAGTGCCGGCACGGCAGCTGCCGTGCCGACCGGACTTTCCTGCTTCCGGGTCATCTCCAGCGCGGTCGCCGTTACGGCGATCGTGACGAAGATGACGGCGACGATGCGCGCCACAATCTTGCCGTCCATGGTCCCAAGCCTCAGCGGTTGAACATCTGGGCATTGCCGGCCTGGTAGCCGGAGCCTGGGGTCAGGAAGCGGCGGCGCTGTTCGCGACCCTGTTCGGCGGCCGCGGCACGTTCCGCGTCGGTCAAGGCATGCGCGCGGCCGTTGGCGGCGACAACGGCCGTGAGGTCGGCGAGCTGCTGGGCCTGCAGCGCGAGGAGTTGGTTGCCGGCTTGCGCCGCCTGCAGCGCTCCTGTCGCGGATTGGCTTGAACTGACCAGGGCCGCCATTTGCGTGCGATTGGTCTCGATGTTTCCGACGACGCCTGCCTGGACGCGCATCGCATCCTGAAGACCGCCAACCGTGTTGCGCCAGCGCGAGCGCGCATCGGCAACGAGCGCCTCATCCGAGGCCGAGAGCGAGACGCTGCCGTATTTCTGCTGGAACATCTGGTCGACCTTCTGGACGTCGAAGGCGATGTTCTGCGCCTGGTTGAGTAGCTGCTGAGTGCGCTGCACCGACTGCTGCAATTGCTGAAGCGATGAGAACGGCAAGCTTGCGAGGTTGCGGCCCTGGTTGATCAGCATCTGCGCCTGATTTTGCAACGAAGTGATCTGGTTGGTGATCTGCTGGAGCGATCTAGCTGCCGTCAGCACATTCTGCGTGTAGTTCGATGGATCAAACACGATCAAGGCATGCGCTGGAGTCGCCACCAACGGCGCGACCATCAGCGGCGACGCAACCATGACGGCGGCAAACAGAAGGGCGCGCGAGCGATAAAGACAGGTGTTCATGATCGAGGTTCCTTTTCGGCTCCGGGGATGAGGTTTGGAATGAGACCGGCGGCCCAGCCAACGTTTCGCGCACGCAACCAAGCGGCGAGAAAGTCGTCGCGACCGTATTCGGCATCGATGCTGGCGATGAGGGCCTGGTCCGTCTTGGACGACGCGGCGCAGAGCGCGAGGCCGATCTCGGACAGGCCAAGTTCGAAGAGGCGGTTGCCGCGCCGGGACTGGCAGTAATAGTCGCGCTTGGGTGTCGCGCGTGCCAGGATTTCTATCTGGCGGTCGTTCAGGCCGAAGCGGCGATAGATGGCCGTGATCTGCGGCTCGATCGCGCGCTCGTTCGGCAACAGCAGCCGGGTTGGGCAGCTCTCGATGATCGCAGGTGCGATTGCCGAATTGTCGATATCGGACAAGGACTGGGTCGCAAAGACAACGCTGGCATTCTTCTTGCGCAGCGTCTTCAGCCACTCGCGCAGCTGGCCCGCGAAGCCCTCATCATCGAGCGCCAGCCAACCTTCGTCGATGATGAGCAGCGTCGGCCGTCCGTCGAGGCGGTCACCGATGCGATGGAACAGATAAGACAGCACGGCTGGCGCGGCTCCCGTGCCGATCAGGCCCTCGATTTCGAACGCCTGGACGGATGCCGCGCCAAGATGTTCGGTTTCCGCGTCGAGCAGTCGGCCATAGGGGCCACCAATGCAGTATGAGCGCAGAGCCTGCTTTAAGGCCCTCGCCTGCAACAGCACGCTCAGGCCGGTGATGGTACGCTCGGCGATCGGCGCCGAGGCAAGCGATGTCAGCGCGGTCCAGATATGCTCCTTGGCATCGGGGGTAATGGGAACGGCTTCGCGCGCCAGGATCGCAACAATCCAGTCAGCCGCCCAGGCGCGCTCATAGGTATCGTGGATGCGGGCGAGCGGCTGCAGGGAGACGGAGGCCTGCGCGCCTTCGGTGAGCCCCCCACCGAGATCGTGCCAGTCACCGCCCATGGCCAGTGTCGCGGCGCGGATCGAGCCGCCAAAGTCGAAGGTGAAGACCTGGCTTTGCGGGTAGCGGCGGAACTGCAAGGCCATCAGCGCGAGCAGCACGGACTTGCCGGCGCCGGTGGGGCCGACCACCAAAGTGTGGCCGACGTCGCCGACGTGCAGAGACAACCGGAACGGGGTCGAGCCTTCGGTCTTGCCATAGAGCAAGGGCGGGCCACCGAAATGCTCGTCCCGTTCCGGCCCCGCCCACATGGCAGAGAGGGGAATCATGTGGGCGAGATTGAGCGTCGACAGGGGCGGCTGGCGGACGTTGGCGTAGGCATGTCCAGGCAATGAGCCCAACCAGGCGTCGACGGCGTTGACAGTTTCGACCACGGCCGTGAAGTCGCGACCCTGGATGACCTTTTCGGCAAGCCGCAGTTTCTCGTCGGCTGCTCGCGGATCGGCATCCCAGACCACGATGGTGGCGGTCACATAGGCCATGCCCGACATATCGGCGCCGAGTTCCTGCAAGGCCATGTCGGCGTCGGCAGCCTTGTTGGAGGCGTCCGTGTCCATAAGCACGGACGCCTCGTTGGTCATCACCTCCTTCAGGATCGCTGCGATGCTCTTGCGCTTGGCGAACCATTGCCGCCGGATCTTGGTCAGCAGCTTCGCGGCGTCGACCTTGTCGAGAAGGATGGCGCGTGTGGTCCACCGATAGGGAAAAGCCAGTCGGTTGAGATCGTCGAGCAGGCCTGGCGTCGTCGCAGTCGGAAAGCCGACAATGGTCAGCACCCGAAGATGCTGGTCACCTAGGCGTGGTTCGAGCCCACCTGTCAGGGGCGTGTCTGCGAGCACTGCATCGAGGTAGACCGGAGTCTCGGGGATGCGCACGCGATGACGCTTCGTTGAAACGGTCGAATGCAGATATGTCAGCGTCTGGCTGTCGTCGAGCCAATGGCATTCCGGCATGAAGCCATCGAGCAGCTGGAGCACGCGCTCGCTGCGGTCGACAAAGGCGCGCAGGACTTCCTGCGGATCCACGCCGGACTGTTCTCGCCCCTCGTAAAGCCACCCTTCCGTGCGCGCTGCTTCCTCGGCTGGCGGCAGATAGAGGAGGGTGAGGAAGTAGCTCGATACGAAATGGATGCCGCCCTCCTCGAAGTCGGCCTTGCGCTCAGCATCGACCAGACCTGACGCCGGATCCGGAAACTGGCTTTCGGGATAGGTTGCCGCCTCGTGCCGTTGAGCCTCGACGAAGATGCACCAGCCCGAGCCAAGGCGACGGAAGGTGTTGTTGATGCGCGAGGCGACCGCGACCAGTTCGGCCGCGACGGCGGAGTCGAGATCAGGCGCGCGAAACTTCGCAGTCCGCTGCAAGCTGCCATCCTTGTTGAGCACGACGCCCTGTGCGACAAGGGCAGCCCAGGGTAGATAGTCGGCGAGGCGGCTGGCGCTGCGGCGAAATTCGGCAAGATTCATCATCGCGGCGTCCTCAAACCGACAGGTGACCGGGCATGCGCAGATGCCGGCGGCCAACTTCGAAAAAGAGTGGATCGCGTCTGGCGGCCCATACCGCAGTGGCGTGGCCAAGCGCCCAGATGACGAGACCGACCAGCCAGAGGCGCAGGCCGAGGCCGACCGCGCCGGCGAGGGTGCCGTTCAGGATCGCAATGGAGCGCGGTGCGCCCCCGAGCAGAATGTGCTCGGTTAGCGCCTTGTGCACGGGCACGGCCCATCCCGGAATTGCGTCGAGCTGTTCGAAAGCGGTTGCCATCAGATCAATGCTCCGCCGCCAAACGAGAAGAACGACAGGAAGAAGCTGGACGCCGCGAAGGCGATCGACAAACCAAAGACAATCTGGATCAACCGCCGAAAACCGCCCGAAGTATCGCCGAAGGCAAGCGTGAGGCCCGTCACGATGATGATGATGACGGCTATGATCTTGGAGACAGGACCCTCGATTGATTGCAGGATCTTTTCGAGTGGCTGTTCCCACGGCATCGATGAGCCAGACGCATGGGCGGCCGGAGCGACGATGACACTGATGGCCAGGGTTGTGGCGGTGGCAACGGCATTGCGGTAGGCGCGTGAAATGACGGCGGTCATGAATTGTCTCCTGTGACGGTAGGTTCGGCTTGAATGATGCGATAATCGCCGTCGGGGCCGAGACCCTCGACGCGTGCGAGTTCGGCAAGCCGCCGGGCTGAGCCGCGTCCGGCGAGCACCGCGATGAGATCGATGGTTTCGGCAATCAGCGCGCGGGGTACGGTGATGACGGCTTCCTGGATGAGTTGCTCGAGACGGCGCAGCGCACCAAGGGCGGAACCGGCATGGATGGTGCCGATGCCGCCGGGGTGGCCTGTGCCCCAAGCCTTGAGCAGGTCGAGAGCCTCCGGGCCGCGGACTTCGCCGATCGGGATGCGATCGGGCCGCAGGCGCAGCGAGGAGCGGACCAGATCCGAGAGCGTGGCGACGCCGTCCTTGGTCCGCATGGCGACGAGGTTGGGTGCCGCGCATTGCAGTTCGCGCGTGTCCTCGATGATGACGACGCGATCAGATCCTTTCGCGACCTCGGCGAGCAAGGCGTTGGTCAGCGTCGTCTTGCCCGTGGATGTCCCGCCGGCGACGAGGATGTTGGCACGGCTGGCGACGGCGGCGCGCAAGGTCGCTGCCTGTTCCGTCGTCATGATGCCTGCCGCCACGTAGTTCGCGAGCGTGAAGACGGCGACGGCAGGTTTCCGGATTGCGAAGGCTGGCGCGGCGACGACGGGCGGCAGCAGCCCTTCGAACCGCTCTCCAGTTTCTGGTAACTCCGCCGACACGCGTGGCGAGCGGCCGTGCACTTCCGCGCCGACATGATGGGCGACCAGTCGCACAATGCGCTCGCCGTCGGCGACTGAGATCATCTCGTCAGTCTCGGCCAGGCCTTCCGCGAACCGATCGACCCAGATCCGGCCGTCCGGATTCAACATCACTTCGACGATTTTGGGATCGTCCAGGAATTGGCCGATGGCAGGCCCTAGCGCCGTTCGCAGCATACGCGAGCTGCGCGCTCGTCCTTCGGTCTCGTTGTGCGAAGCAGCCATTTTGTCCCCGTTTCGGTCGGGAACAATTCAGATGGTCCCCGGTCGGGGATGATTAAGAGAGTGGTATTTTGCGCCGCTGCAACAAGTATATCGGCGCGTCGTAGTATGGCGTGTAAATACAGGAGAACGGCGGGCTGCCCTTGCCTCATTCGGCAACGACCCGGTGATCGTCCTAGGGAATCGCAGGTGCCGATGTGCGATGGGCGAAGCAGCATGGCCGAGGTCTGGAAGCAGTTGGACAAAGTCGGACCAACCGCGATCGCTTCAACCATAATGGCTGTAAGGCCGCTGTGAGGTCATCCATCCTGACATGAATGCGCGAACCGTTGTGTTACGGTGCCATGGTGCTTAGGAGACCTGATCTAGCCTGCCCGGATGGAAGAGGAGGGTTCGCCACGACCAGGATCAACCGCCGCGTCCTGCTCACCCGTTCGGGCAGCGCCGTCTTGGCCTCGACTGTTGGGACAAAGGCCTTCGCCGCAGACCCGCCACGTGGGGACAGAGAGCCGTCCAACCAGCTGGGAGCGCTGATTGAGGCGCACAAGAAAGCATACACAGCCTTCGGCAAGGCCGTCCGCGAAACGGGCGGCAACAGCCAGGATCGTGATAGAGGTAGCCGAACTGAGGAAACGGCGCTGCTGGCTATCTGTGCCTATGCTGCAGTCAGGGAAAGCGATCGCTTGTCCAAAGCCGGATATCTTCTAGAGATCGAGGCGCGTGGTGAGCTTGACCTGCCTGAGCATGTGCAGGCTCTTCTCCGCTCGACGATGTGGAACGGATAGGGAAGCCTGGGGCGACTAGATCACTCGAAGAGCGCCGGCTGACGTCGTTTCGGAGCGTTTCCTGCACGAGTTCGCAGCTGACCTTCTGGCCTCATTTGAGGTCCCTCAAGCCGGCGCGGTCGACGGCTGACGACCCCTCTCTCGCTTTTGAATACCTGCACCAGCCCTGGCGAGAGGCGGCAAGGCGAATGCCAAACGCTAAGACTGCGTTGCAACGTCGTCACCGAGATTCATGTCTTCGGAAATCTCGTGCACCAGTTTCGGTCCCTTCGCCAGGCGCCTGCCCAGGGCCGTGACGAAGGAATCGTACCGTTCGGCGGCCTTGGCGCGCGCAGCCTGCGCGGCGGGCTCCGGCAAGGCCGGCGTTGTCGCGAGCCAGAAGCGGACGAACACGGCCAGGGTCTCGACTGCGATGCCGATATCGCGTTCCTGCCGTGCCAGGCGCCGATCGACCTGGTCGAGGCGTTTGGCAATTGCCGCCTCGCGACGCTCATCAGCATCCGGCGAGAGGAACGAGGCGATCGCGGCCTCTGCGATCATGGATTGGGGCTGATCGCGCCGCGCCGCATAGTCGACAAGCATCGCCATGATCCTCTGGTCGAGATAGACGGAGATCTGCACTTTCCTTTTGCGAGCCGTCATGCGCTTACAGCTCCATTCCATCATCGGGATCGAGTGAGACCTGCCGCGCCATGCCCTGCATGAGCCGGGCCAGGCGTCGATTGCGGATGGCATCATCGTCCCCGTCGTCGGCGGGCTCGATCTCGAACTCATTGTCGATTGAGACTGCTTTTTCCACGGCCCCTGCCCGCTCGAGCTCGGGTTGCAGGCGTCGCTCTGATTCCGATGGATCGCCATCGCTGTTTCCGCTCACAGCGGAAGCATCGGCGAGCTCAGGCCGGGTCGGTGGCGGCAGCTGGCTCCAGTCGCCACGATCGGTTGCTGCAGCCCTATCCAACTCTGGCGTCGGCAGGATGCGCTCGCGAAAGCGCGCATCTTCGTAGTAGCGCACCTTCTTCGCCCTGATTGGCGGCGCCCCCGCCACCATCACGATCTCATCGGCTGGCGGAAGCTGCATGATCTCGCCGGGGGTGAGGAGCTGGCGTGGGGTCTCCTGGCGCGACACCATGAGATGTCCGAGCCAGGGCGAGAGCCGATGGCCGGCATAGTTCTTCATTGCACGCATTTCGGTTGCCGTGCCGAGCGCGTCCGAGACCCGCTTGGCGGTCCTTTCATCGTTGGTGGCGAAGCTCACGCGCACGTGACAGTTGTCGAGGATGGAGTTGTTTGGACCGTAAGCCTTCTCGATCTGATTGAGCGACTGCGCGATGAGAAAGCCCTTCAGTCCATACCCGGCCATGAAGGCAAGCGCGCTCTCGAAGAAGTCGAGGCGGCCAAGGGCGGGAAACTCGTCCAGCATCAACAGCAGCCGGTGGCGGTTTGACTTTGTGTGGAGATCCTCAGTGAGACGACGGCCGATCTGATTGAGGATAAGGCGAATGAGCGGTTTGGTGCGACTGATGTCCGAAGGCGGAACGACGAGATACAGCGTTGCCGGTCGCTTCCCGCCGACGATGTCGGCGATGCGCCAGTCGCAATGGCGGGTCGCCTCGGCGACGACCGGATCGCGATAGAGACCGAGGAAGGACATCGCTGTGGAAAGGACGCCTGAGCGTTCGTTGTCGGATTTGTTGAGCAGTTCGCGCGCCGCACTGGCGATGACCGGATGCGGGCCAGCCCCTCCGAGATGCGCGGTCTTCATCATGGCCGCAAGCGTCGATTCGATCGGGCGCTTCGGATCGGAGAGGAAGGCGGCGACGCCGGCGAGCGTCTTGTCCTGCTCTGCATAGAGAACATGGAGGATCGCTCCGACCAGCAGCGCGTGACTTGTCTTTTCCCAATGATTGCGCTTCTCCAGGCTGCCTTCCGGGTCGACCAGAATGTCGGCGATGTTCTGGGCGTCTCGGACCTCCCATTCGCCGCGGCGGACTTCCAGAAGCGGGTTGTAGGCCGACGATTGCGAGTTGGTCGGATCGAAGAGCAGCACGCGGCCGTGCAGAGCGCGGAAGCCGGCGGTGAGTTGCCAGTTTTCTCCCTTGATGTCGTGAACGATTGCCGAGCCCGGCCAGGCAAGCAGGGAGGGCACCACCAGGCCGACGCCTTTCCCCGATCGGGTTGGGGCGAAGCACAGCACATGCTCAGGACCATCGTGGCGCAGATAGTGGCGGTCATAGCGACCCAGCACCACCCCATCGCTGCCGAGCAGACCCGCAGCCTCCACCTCCCGCCGGTCGGCCCAGCGCGCCGAGCCATAGGTCTGCACGTTCTTGACTTCGCGCGCCCGCCACACCGACATGCCGATCGCGACGATGATCGAAAGGAACCCGCCGGACACGGCAATCAAGCCGCCCTCCAGGAAGATATCCGGAGCGTAGGCGTCATAAAAATACCACCACCACAACAGCGCCGGTGGATAATAGACCGGCAGCCCGCCGACATCGAACCAGGGCGGGCCAAGCTGCGCCTGGAACCCAAGCTTCCATGCGGTCCATTGCGTCGCAGCCCATACTGTTAGCAGGACGATCAGGAAGACAGTGAGGATCTGACCCCAGAGTATTTTGGTGGCCGACATCGCTTGATCCTTTCTTTAACTATCACAGGCCGAGAGCCCGCTTGCGGCCAAAGCTCCACTCGACCCCTCCACCATCGCGGGCAACGCCGGAGACATGTTGGCCGAGATGCTTTTCGAGAGAGGGTGTCCAGGGAACCAGCTGGAAACCGAGACCATCATCGATCATGGCGAAGCGGCCGGAGGCGAGCGTGAAACGTTGGCGATAGGTGCCGGCCACATAGCCACCGCCTGTGACTGGGTTGAAGGGCTTCCCTGTGTCGATCGCGAGCTTGTCGCCGATCGTCTCCAGTTCCTTGCGGCGGAGCGTGTCGAGCAGGTTGCTCGTGAAGACGACCCGCCTTCCCTGCCGCTCCGCCAGCCCCTGACTGACAAGGTGTTCGGCGCGCCGGGTCAAGGCATCGCGGACCTCGGCACCGAAACCGGTCTCGGCTAGGGCCACAGGCTCGCGAGCGATGGCCTGGCGGTCGAGCCAGGTCGCACCTGACGCAACAATTTGTTCATCGACGGCAAGATCGGAGCGCACGGCGAGCGCTGCCCGACGCAGGCCGCGCGCATCATCGAAATGGCGCAGCTCGACGATGGATCCCGGCGCGCTGTCGCCAGCAGATTCCAGGTCGGACAGTTTGATGTGATGGGTGCGTCCGTCGACGCCGTCAACCACGGCATAGGCTGTGCCGATCAGCTCGTCGTCGAGCCCACGGTCGACCAGCCGGCCGACAACGGGCGTGTCGAGGCGTTCTGCTGCCAGGACGTAACTGGCCGGACCGCGCTCGATGTGTTGCGCGCTGAGCGCGCGGTGCATGCGCTTGATGATGTCGCCGCGCTCTCCGAGTTCGCGCAATGTCGTCTCGGCCTTGTCGTCGATCAGCCATTGGCCGGGGCCAAGCTGATCGGCGAGACCGAGTGTTTCAAGCTTGCGCAGGCGGCCGACCTTCATCGCATGGAAAGCGTCCGGTTGCCTGTCGGTCTGTGGGGCAAGATCGATGAAGCCGGTGTGGCGGGCATCGCGAGCGAGTTGGCGGTCAAGTTGCGTCCACCGCTCGGATTCGACCTGACGTTCGAGCGCGCGGCGGATCTCGAGATCAGTGCGCAGCCCCAATTCCTGGGTGATGAGGTCGCGAGCCCGGTCGCGCATCCCTTGCCTAATGTAATCCCGCGAGATGACCAGATCCTGGCCATCGTCACGAACCCCACGCACGATCAGGTGGACATGCGGATGCGCGGTGTTCCAGTGATCGACCCCAACCCATTCGAGCCGCGTGGCAAGATCCTTCTCCATCTGCCCGACAAGATCGTGGGCAAAGGACTTGAGGTCCGTCATGTCGAGAGCGTCGTCGGGCGAAACGATGAAGCGGAAATGGTGCCGATCCTCCGCGGTGCGCGCGGCGAAGGCCGCAGCATCTGCATCTTCCGTCCCCGGCCCAAACAGCCGACCCTTCTCCCCGTCCCGGGTTACCCCCTCGCGTCGCAGGTAGCTGAGGTGTGCGCCAAGCACGCCAGCGCGCACGGAATGGCGGACAACGCGGGCTTTGACCACCGCGCCGCGCGACCGCGATGTGATGAAGCGATTGGCCTGGATGCTCGCACGCTGACCGTGACCAAAACGGGAGCGGTTGCTGGGCACAATCCTGCCCGAGCGCGAGATGCCGCCGCCGGCCTTTTTCGCCGCGGCCAGCGCCTGGGCGATGAACCGCCTGGCCTGCTGGGCGCGCGTCGAGCGCATCCGGCCAGGGCGGATGCGGAACTCGCGCTCATTGTCCATGGCGATATTCCGCAACGTTGAAAAGAGCAGGCAAATACAATGACTTGATGTTGCCGCACACATTGCCCCGAATGTGGACAATGTGCACAAGGCGCCAGAAGATCGAGCAGAAACAACTACCGAACCGAGGCGCAATGTGCGCGCTTTTATCTTGCCATCGCTCGGTTGTGTGCGCGGTCTCCAGCCCTGGCGCCCGCCATGGCGCGCTAGAGTCCGCGTCAGCACCAAAGATGGTGTACCGGTTCATGGCTCAGCCCTCTCGCCCGCTTGCGTCACGAACAGGCCGGCCGACCGAGGTGCGGCATTGGATGATTCACGCACACTCTGCGCCCTCGGCACGTCATTGGCCGAGTCTTCGACCGTCCGGGAATCTGCTGCAGGCTTTCCTGCCGGCAGCAGGGCGAAAAGCGGTGCTGTCCTCCATCCTGATGACTTAGGGCGCGCCGGGCCGGTCGCTGTCGTAGCAGTGTCGCTGCCAATGGCGGACGCGACCGCTGTCACATAGGCGTGCGTTTCCCGCGGCAGAGGCCGACCCTGCAATGATGCCTCATAGCGCCCCGGGCCTGCATTGTAGGCCGCAATCCACCCGGGCGATCCATAGCGATCCAGGAGTTCGCGGATGTAAGCGGATCCCGCGACGATGTTGTCGCGCGCATCGTATGGATTGCTGCCGAGCCGATATCGAACCCGCAGTTCGGCCCAGGTTGCCGGTACGATCTGCATCAGGCCCATGGCGCCTTTTGGCGAGGTGGCGCGTTGGTCGCCAGCACTTTCCGCGCAAAGGACCGCACGGATCCAGGCGGGCGGAAGCCTAAAACGCCTCGCCGCGTCCGCGATATGGGCCTCGTAGCTGCGCGCCGCCGGCGTGCCGGCTGTGGCACTCTTCGCCACTGCAATCGTAGTACCGGAAGATAGCACGCAGAGCCCGGCAAGCAGGACGAGCGCGTTGGGCCAACCGACGCGAAGCAATGCGGAAGGGTCTAGATGGTTCGTCGACCGACGGCGCGCGGACATCACTCAATCCTTCTCTGCGCGGTCACGCGGACGCGACCACATCAATGCCCAGGAGGTTTTGTCCTCGCCGTCCTGAAACAGTTTGGCGCGAATGGGCTGCGCGAAGGTCGGGTCGTCAATTTGCAGCGACACGAACTCACCGGCCTTTTCGCCGGAGCGTTTCCAACCGGCGCCGATCGCAGGGCCGTCTTCGCCGCCGGCGTGCACGCGATAGTCGGGCGCGTTTTCGATGTCGCTCGCTTCGGCCTCGACGATTGCGATGTCGAGGTCGAGTCTGAGCGTACGGATGCGCCCACAGTAGCCAGTCTGATTGCGCGTGAATTGTCCGATCTGTGGCATGTACTTTGTCCTTTCAAGGATGTTCGGCGGTGATGTCGGGGACGACCTGAAAGGGCCGTCGGTGGCGCGCTCACCGCGCTCAGCGCGCGCCATTAAAAGCGGCCGTCGCCTTGCTCGTCGGTCCACAGCGGGACCGCGCGGCCGATGATGTGGTCGGTGGAAACGAGGCCGAAGTAGCGGCCGTCGAGGCTGTCGCGGACCTGCCGGTTCATCAGGAACACAGACGCAGCCGGAACAAAGTCACAGCCCTGCCAGCTTGGCAGATCACGGCCGGCGCGATCTCGCTCAAGCGCGGCGCCAACGTCACGGCCGTCGACGGAGATTGCGAGCTTGATCCGGCATACTGTCTGGCCGGAAACCGCAAGGATGCGTTTGAGCAGCAGCACGCCTTTCGGCAGATAGGCCCGCTCGGCAAGGAACTCTGCCAGCGGTTCAGGCGGCCGTACGGCGACAAGGTCGCCAGCCGAAAACTTGCCGCCCCCGTCGATCCGGTAGAAGCCGATCGGCACGCTGGGTGACGCGTTCCAGATAAACCTGGGCGCTGGTGCCGTGAGACCTGGGAGGAACACGCCGGCGCTGGCCAGCGCCATTGCCACGATGATTGTCGACCGCCTCATGGCCGCACCCTTTTCCGAAGGAGGTAGGCACAATGCAGATCAAGCGTGTAGGCGCGCGGCTCTTGCCCGGCCGTCATCCGGTGATGGACGTGCCGCCAGTGATCGGGCGAGACCGTTTCCGGATCGATCCCGAGACGCTCGACGGCGTCAATCATCTGCAGCACCTGTTCGACGCTCGGCCAACCTTGCATCGTCAGCAGGATGTCGCCGCCGGGTCGCACGAAAGGCAGCGTCTGGCAGGCTTGGCCGGGTGCAACGGCATGCACGATATCGAGACGGGAGATGATCGTGCCGAAGTCGTTCGATGCCCATCGGACGAAGGCAAAAATGGCGCCGGGGCGAAACCAAAGGACACGCCGGCGCCGGTCGAGGATCTGCTCTCGATCGGCGGACCCGAAGCGGATCCAGAACTCGATTTTCTCCGCGATCCATGTCAGTTCGACACGGGTGAGGCTGCCGTTCTGCAACGCGTCGCCGGCAGACCCGGTCGAATCCAGGGCCGTGGTATCGGTCATTGTGTGGTCCTGCTCTTTTTGGGAATCAGCCTGATGACGACAAGCAATTGTCCATTGCGCGATCGGCCGCACTGTCTGCGCGGTCCCGCAAATCACCGTCCGGGCCGTCCGGTGAGGATCGCAGGCATCGGCAAATGGCGCTTGGCGGGAAGGACTGAGCCGCGTGGGTCCGAAGTCGAGATCACGGCCCCGCGCTCGGCCCACGCCTGCAGGTCGTCAAGGGCATAGACGACGCGGCCACCGAGTTTGCGATAGGCGGGACCGGTGCCATAGGTGCGATGCTTCTCGAGCGTACGCGATGACAGGCTGAGGAATTCGGCTGCTTCCTTGGTGCGAAGAAAGCGCGGCGGCAAAACGGCTAGATCTGATCGCATGGATGGGCCTCCGTGGGGCTAATGGGAACCGCTGGCGTTCAGCGGCGGATGACGATCACGGTGGCGGAAAGCGGGCTTCGCAGGGGATGGGGAAGATTGGGGGGCGTGATATTTCCACCCCGGGCTAGTGTCGTGTGCGGTGGCGCAGCAGTTGCAGATAGCCTCCGCCGATCATGGCGGCACTGCCTTTGACGAGACCAATGACGGCGTCACGCAGGGATGACGTCTTCCACGGATTGGCGCCTACACGCTCAATTCCGTAACAGGCGTTCGCAATTTCGCGATAGCTGGCGCCGTTCGTGCGGCCATCGGCCGCCTGCATCATCAAGCGCAGGCGACGACGCTGCTGAACGGTTACGCGCGTGTCTGGCGGCACAGGTCGCCGGTGATAGGCCCGCCAGAAACGGACGAGAGCCTCGACGCGTCCCAGCGTTTGAGAATCCAGCGGGATCACCGCCGCCAGCGAATGGTCGCCCTCGCTGCCGGGAAGGAGCAGAATCTGGGTGGCTATCCCGTTGTCATGAATAGCGTGAAATCCCTGCGGGCTCTCACGATGCCTTTCGACTCCGCTGAGCGTCGCAGGGCCGATCGGCAGGCAGTCGGGTGATGACATGAGAGCCAACACCGCGGGATCCACCAGAGGCGACCACAAGACGTCTTGCGCCAGGGCCGAAAGGTCGGGCCGTGCCGGGAAATCGCAACCCCCAGCGTTTCTGGGCCTCAGCGGGAAATGGCTCCCTTTCCGTTTTGGAATGAACAAGGCCCAGGTAGGCGCGATGATAGGCATCTGAGCGGCGTAGACATTCCCAAGCGAGCCCTTCGATTGGCAAGCTGTCGAAGAAGTCGTAGCTGTTGTTGTCCCGCCAACGCGACGTGTTCGGCTTCATCGTGCATCTCCTCGCGAAAGGCCAAGTCGTGCTCGAATCGATTCCGGACTCTGGTGGTTGGCGAAACGTCCCGGGGAGGCATCGGGTGATGCCTTTTCAGCATCACCGGCCGGCAATGCTCGCTAATCGTCACTCTGACGCAGAAGGTATCGGTAGCCCGTACGCGTCATCCATCGTGCTCGAGCGAGATGGCTGTCATAGACGCTCCGGGCACGTTGCGAGTCCTTGGTCGGATCAATCCCGAAGAGCACCTTGACCACCTCGCGCCAATCGGCGCCGTCAGCGTCAGCGTCGAACAGACGCATGTAGAGCTTCACATGGCTGCGATCGTAGTCGGTGAGTTCATCGCCAGTCGGCGCGGTCTCCTCAAATGGCTCAATCATGGCTGCCCTCCCCCGGCAAACGGCCGAGATTTAAGTCCGAATCCTATAGGTCTGGTTTCGCCGGCACAGGAGGCTCGTAGTGCATCACGCGATGCTGTCTCGGCATCGCCCCCGATGAGCCAGCCAAGGCTGCTTCAAAATGGGAGCCCGCCCGATCGGGTCGGGCGGGCTTCTCGGGCGCCCTATTCGGCGTTGCGGCGGCTCGGACGGGACCAGATCAGGCTGTGGCCCTCGCCCTCCTCGTCATCGAAGAGGTTGGCGAAGATCGGGGCGTTGAAACTCGGATCGTCGAGCTTGAGGCCGAGATAATTGCGACCTTCGTTGGACTGCTTGGCCCAGGCGGCGCCGATCTCGGCTCGGCCGACGAAGACCCGGTGGCTGGGGGCGTTGTCGCCGTTGGCGCGGGTTTCGGGAACGATGCGAACGCCGTGGGCCTGGACGCTGAGGGTGACGATGTCGCCCGTAAACTCGTTGTTGCCGGACTTCTTGAAGGTGCCGATGGTAGCCATGATAGTTCTCCTTGATCCTGTTTGTTTCGAGCCACACCATTGTGGTCTCGATGGTGATCGAAAGGTCGGAGGCGATCGCCGGCGCACCCAGGGGCCGAAGCGAAGCGGAGGACGGTGCGGGAGAGACTTTGTTGTACCGCGAGGAATGACGGCGAAGCCGGCAGGGGAAGAAAGTCGCGACGTGCCGTTGCGTCACAGGCGATCGAGGCGAAGCCGTCTTTCGACCAGAAACACCAATCGAAGAGACCGCTATCGGTGTGATTGTGACAACAGGCGGGTAAGGAGATATGGCTCCCGGGATCCGACTTCTTGGAGGAGAACGACGTGACGCTCGATCAGTGCCAAAGGCCTATGCTGCCAGCACTGCTGATCGCATTTCCCTGTGACAAGCCGCGCTCCTAGCCCTCGATGCCATCCTGTCCTCGGATGGGATCGAGGTGGCGGACATGGGTCGGGCCGGCGCGGGCAAGTTGTTGACCGACTGAACGCTGCGATGAGGCAGCGCACCCCGATTAAGCTGGAGCAACTCCAACCGGGCGAAACGGCTGGAGCTTGCCTACAGGACACTGCTTCCAGGAGTTTGCCTCACGCCGCGGGTTGCATGGCCGCCCTCAGCAGCATGCCGAACAGGTCGCGTGGCTCGTCGGGATCGGCTAAGAGGTCGCGCACGCCCGGTTCGGCGGTGTGGCGGGCGAGGCCCGACACGGTCCGGCCGAGATCGAATGATCCCCGCCGAGGAAATCGGCATGGCGTCCGCACTCGCCGCGCAGGCGGCCTCGGCAATGACGAATGTCCAGGCGGATATCTCGAGCAGCGCCTTCAGCGCCAGGTTTTCATGCACGATGCGCCTTACCGGAATTGCCTGGACGACATATCCTCAACAGCGTGGCCAAGACCTGACAGCGTCTCAGCAAGCCCCGCGGTTCTCAGGGCGCTCGCGGCAGCGAGTCTGCTCTCGCCGATCTCGGCCTCTCGCACGCCACGGTCAGGGCGCGTATGGAGCGGCTGGAACGGTCCGGCGACATCATCGGCTACACGGTGGTGCTGCGCGCCGACGCAGGTCGATCAGCGCATGCGCGGTATCATGCTCATTGAGATTGAGGGCCATGCCGCCGCCCGCGTGGTCCTGGCACTGGGCGGCTTCCGGAAGTCTCGACCATCCATACCACCAGTTATCGATGAGATCTGGTGGTTGAACTCGGCACGGCCTCGCTGACCGATTTCGATGCCGTGCTGCGCCGCATCCGGCTGCCAGCCGGCATAACGGGCAGCGAAACGCGCCTGCTCCTGGCCACGCAGCGCACGACGCGGGCACGACTGACCTAGCTGTTGCGGGAAGGCGCTGAATTTGGCGCGTTCTTCATAGGCGGCCGGGTTGTTCATCTTGCCGGTCGCTCGGCCTGTAGCAGCCCCGCCAGATTTGGTCAGTGACATGGAGGTGCGGAGCAATTCGTCGAGGCACGTCTGAGTTCGACGTCGCCTCGCTTGTCGGGGCGTACCAGGCGGGTTCATTCAGCATAGGGGTCGATTTCGCCGACGATCTCCGAGATGTCTCCGTCGTAGTCGTCGATTGGCGCTACGGAGAGTGTGCCGTCCCCTGCGCGGAAGATGACGATGCTGACCATCAGGCTGGTGGCGAGGCTGAAGGCCAAGGCGTTTGCTTCTGCGAGGGACATCTTTTCGGCTCCTGTTTGGAGGCGGGGATCGATCCCCGCGTGACAGGCGCCGTGTCCGGCCGAGGGCCACAATCACCGGAGAGGCGAAGCCGAAGCGGCGGCACGCTTTGCGTAGTCCGACCCTTTACGGGTTGATGGCATCAGGTCCTCGGACCGGACCAAGGAATTGCGCTGATGAACGCGAGGATCGGTTCGTGCTTTCAATTTCAGAAGCCGGTAAGACCGGAAGTTCGAGCCGTGCTGGCCCGCAGTCGTCGCCATCGTGCCGGCAGCGGCACGGCCCGACCGCCGTCCGGAACGAACACACCAGTAACGAGTATGGCGCTGGCGTTGGCCTCGGCCGTCCATCTCATGCGGCGCCGAATTTCAGGACCGGGATGCCGAGCTTGCGTGCCTTGTCGGCGAGGTTGTCCTGAATGCCCGTGCCAGGGAAATGAATGACGCCGATCGGCAAAGTGTCGAGCATTGCATCGTTGCGCTTGAACGGAGCGGCCTTGGCATGCCTGGTCCAGTCAGGCTTGAAGGCGATCTGTGGCACCTTGCGATTGTGAGCCCATCTGGCCGCGATCAACTCGGCCCCCTTGGGCGATCCGCCGTGGAGCAGGACCATATCCGGATGCTTACCATGGACCTGGTCAAGCTTGGCCCAGATCAGGCGATGGTCATTGAAGTCGAGCCCGCCGGTGACGGCGACCTTCGGCCCGGGAGGCAGAAGCGCATGGGTATTGGCGTGCCTCTTGGCGGCAAGGAAATCGCGACTGTCGATCATGGCCGCTGTGAGATTGCGGTGGTTGACGACGGAGCCCGAACGCGGTCGCCAGGTGGAATGCGTGTGACGCTCGAAATGTTCGGCGGCCTGGTCGCGCATCAGTTCGAACGCGTTGCGTCGTTCTATAAGCGTCTGGCCCAGCGCGATGAGGCGCTCGAGCTCTGTGGACTTGACCTCTGAACCGTCCTGTTCGCGCTGCAGCCTTTGCTGGGCGAGCTCGTTGGCGTCGAGGTCGCGTTCGATCCGGGCAACGGCGCGATGGAAGAGATTGACCGTCCCCCAGAGCAGTTCCTCGAGGTCCGGTTCGAGGCGCGTATCGGACAGCGCAACCACGAGGGCGTCGAAAATGTCGGCCATGCTGGCTGCGATGACACAGCCTTCGGGAAGCGGACGCGGATCGGGTTCGTCCTCGAACGGCCGGTAGCCGTAGAGCTGGAGTTCCTGCAGGACGTGATCGCTTGGAGAGAATGGGAGTTGCGGTTCAAAGTCGGTATCGTGCTGGCTGCCCATGGCGGCTTTCTCAGGTGGACCGGTCGCGCCTATCGCGGCCTTCATGGCGACGAAGGCGGCGGGCGGTCCGGACTTGCACCCGCAGCGCCAGCGCAGGGCCGTAACGGAGTGGAGGATGGCGAGCCCGGCTATTTTGTTTCGCGCTGGAAAGGCCTGATACCGGGTGCCCGCGGGGTGCCGCGGGGTGCAAAGGCCGCCGGAAAATAGCCGGGCGCAGCCATTGCCGGTCAGGGCCGGCCGGTGCCCGATCGCCCTTTGGAAGGCCGCAGGGCTCGTCCTCTCCAGCTCGGTCCCGCATAGGCATGTCAAGAGTCCGCAACAACGCTGAGCCCCGTTCTCTTTCTCAGTCAGGCTGCGGGCGACATGAAACGTGCCACATCCTGGGGTGGCATCTGAACCCGCAAAGTCGCCCTCAGAGCATCAAGACCGAGCAGGCGCAGATCCTCGTTGAAGTCGCCGAGTTGCGGTGTCAGCACCCTGGCCTCAATCCCGGCCGCGTTGGCGCGTTCGACGAGCGCCGCCATTGCTCCATCCCCGGCCGGATCATTGTCGCGAACGATATAGAGCCGCCGCAGCGTGGCAGGAAAGACGATGGCCGCCAGATGCGCTGCCGACAGGGCTGAGATCGCCGGCAAGGAGGGCAGCGCTGAACGTTGCGACAACATGGTCTCGATGCCTTCACCGGCCGCCATCACGTCACTTTCGACACCAAAGCGGACCGCGTGCCCAAGCAGTTCGCCCATGGCTCGCCGCGGCGTGTCGATCGGAGCCCGGCCTAGGCGGGCCTCGCTAAAACCGCCCGGATCGAGCCATGTGCGGTGTGCGCCGGTGAGCTTGCCATTGAGGTCGGTCACCGTCGCGATCATCGCGGGCCAAAGCTCGGTTGGCCCCTCATCGTCGGGACGGTAGTAACAGCGCGGATGAAAGCGGAGACTTTCAGTTTCGTGCAAGGCCGTTATTCCGCGTGCACGCAAATATGTCTCCACAAGCGTGCGTGGAATCGGCTGTGACATTGAGACCAGCCGCCGCGCCGCTTCCGTGGAGCCTGCCGAAGCGGACGCCGCTCGGACTGGTTCTTTTGCATTGTGCATTGGCTTGGGCATCGACAAGAAGCGGCGCGCCTCATCGGCAACGTCCTTGAAGCCCGCCACGCCAAGGGATTCGGAAATGACGTCGAGGAGGTCGCCATGTTCGCCGGTGGCGGCGTCGGTCCATTTGCCGGCCGCGCCTCTGCCGGATTCGTTACCTTGCAAACGCACGAACATGGAGCGACCGGGCGCGTTGCGCACATCGCCGACAAGCCAGTAACGACCCGCGCGGTGACCGTTCGAAAGATAGCGGCGGCATACGGCCTCGGCCTGTGCGGCCAGCCGTCGCGCAAGATCAGCGGCATGGTGCATTGCGGACTCCCAAACGAAAAACGGGCCCGCCGTTGCCGACGGGCCCTCGGGTCTACGTGTTGCTCCTTTGGCTATTCGGCCGCGACCGCTTGCGTATCGATCTCGGCGGCTTCATCTTCGATCTGTGGTTCGGTTTCCGCCATAGCCTTTTCGCCGCCGCACTCCGCCATTTCCTCCACATGCTGGTCGATCGAACTGCCGATCACGGTCGAGGAGGGTTCAGTGAGAGCCACGACTGGGCGACCGGGCGTGCGCAGTGGCTCCGGTAACCATCCTGAAGCCGCGAGCAATTCCTGCGCCTTCTCGGCCATGTCGCCCTTCTTCAGATGCTCGATTCGATCGCCGGCACGCGTGCCCCTCGCTTCGCGAACAGACGCGAGAATACGAGCCTTGGTGACGCGGCCAAGATAGGTGTCGACGGTTGGAACCCACCCGGCCGCAACCATATCGAGATCGACGGCCTGCGCGAGCTGGTCGGCATGCGCCAACGCACGCGGCCGACGATTGTAAGCCTCGTACATCGCGTTGACCGACAGCGACACACAATGTGCAAACAAGGCCTGACGGCTGTCGCTGTCGAATGCCAGCAAAGCATCCCACAATTCGCCAGGCTCTCTTGGAAGCACCGCAACCCAGGACTGGTGGCGGGCGTCGACTGCCGACGCCATGCTACTATCGTTCAAGCCCGGCGCTTGCGTGCCGAAACTGACGATCTTCAGATCCAGTTCCAGGCACGTATCGGAGCCGTAGCGATAGAATGCGCGTAGCGTGAGGGCATGGAGCGCGGCGACGAATGCGACATCAGGCTGCTCGCCGAGCGCGTGGCGCAGGGCAAGCGTGCGATGGGCAGTCAGCTCGGTCATCAAGCGGTCCGGGATTGGCTTTAAGCCGTCGTCCTCCTCTTGCTCCATCACGGTCTCGATAGCAGCGCTCGAACCATCGACTTCGAGCTCCGGTCGCGCTGCGACGGCGTCGGTTTCGCCATCGGCTTCCGTTTCGACCGGACGTTCGTCTTCGGGCCGAACATACCCGCGCTCGACCTTGAGGTTGCCCGATGCATCGATGCTGACGAAGGCACCGGCGCGCCCGATTTCCTCTGGATTGAAGACCTCAGGCCTTTCGTCAAGCGCAGCGATTGCGGTTTCGATCTCGCCGAGCCGTTCGTCGACCTCTTCGGGAAGATCATCGGCATCGGCGTAAGTCTCCTCCAGCGCGTCCAACTCGGCTTGGAGCGCATCGCGGGCGGCCTGCTCCGGCTCGGTGAGAGCGGGCTGCTCGCCACGGAGGCGGCGCAGACCGTAGGTGTGGCCGTAGGGAAAGTCAGGAGCGACATCGATCCACTTCCAACCCTCAGCCGAAATTGCCTCAGCCTGCAGCCGGAGCTTCTCGGCAACCAGCGCTTCCAAGAGCCCGACATCCTGCAGCCAACCGCCCTCGTCGCCTTGGAAGAGGTCACGCATGACGACGCCCCCGGCTTCGGTATAGGCGTCGAGCCCGACATATTGCGCACGCTTGTCAGCAGCACGCACTGCGGCTTCTGTCAGCATGCGGCGGATGACGTGCGGTTCCTTGTTGTAACTCTGGGTAAGACATTCGAAGACCTGCTCCTGCCGTTCGTGATCGCCATTAACGGTGAACGCCATGAGTTGGTCGAGGGTCATGCCGTCATCAGCATAGACATCGAGGAGTTTTGGCGAGACTGATGCAAGGCGAAGCCGCTGTTTCACGACGGCCACCGAAACGAACTGGTTGGCGGCGATTTCCTCTTCCGACATGCCCTTCTCGCGAAACGCTAGGAAGGCGCGGAACTGATCCAGCGGATGCAGTGGAGCGCGCTGGATATTTTCGGCGAGCGAATCTTCCTCGGCCAAGCCCCCTTCGCGAACAACGCAGGGCACCGGCGCATTCTTGGCAAGGCGCCTCTGCTTGACAAGGAGTTCGAGAGCGCGATAGCGGCGCCCGCCGGCCGGGATTTCGAACATGCCGGTCTCGTTGCCGTCCGCATCGCGCACAGGCCTGACGGTGATGCTCTGTAGGAGCGTTCGCCGGGCGATGTCCTCCGCCAGGTCTTCGATTGATACGCCGGCCTTGATCCGCCGAACGTTCGCCTGGGAGATGACGAGTTGATTGAAGGGGATGTCGCGCGCCGACGACAGGGTGATTTTCTTCGCAGCCGTAGCCATTGAGAAGCACTCCGCGACGGGCGGCCGAAAGCCTCTCTCTCGACCTCCAACCCGTCATGAAGCTACGGCCCACCTCTCACTCTGAGAGGCGAGCCGTAGAATCGGACGGCAGGAGAGGTGCGGAACCGGAAGGCGTGAATCGCTCTCAGCCCACGCGGCCGAGCAGCTTCTTTGCCTTGGCCTCGAGATCGAGCCGCGCGTCCTGATGTGTTTTGTCGCGCGCCACTGCGGTGATACCTTGGACAAAGTCGAAAACGCTCTCTGGCTTTCGGCCCTCCTCTCCAATCACAGTCTCAATGATCTTCGTGCTCTCAGCCTTGCTGAAACCGCGCTTGCGCAGGAAATCGGCACGCTCGTCATCGGAACGGGCGACGATCCGCTCTCGCGCTGCCCTGATGCCGTTGACGAAAGGCGCCGGGCTTGAGTCGGCGAACCGTCTCAGCGCCGGTGCCGCCTCATGGGCAAAACGGGAGGCCGCATATTTCGAGTGGCGGATTGTGATCTCCTCGAAATCCTCGACGCCCCACAGGTTGCGATTCTGACAGACAGCCCGGAGATAGAAGGATGCCATTCCAAGCGTCTTGGCACCAACCTCGGAGTTCCAGCAATAGAAGCCGCGGAAGTAGAGGTCAGGCGAGCCGTCTGGTAGCCGGCCCGCCTCGATCGGATTGAGGTCATCGACGAGGAACAGGAAGACGTCACGGTCGCTAGCGTAAAGAGTGGTTGTGTGCTTGGTCACATCGACACTCGGATTGTAGATGCCGGTCGACCAGTCCAACACGCCGGGCACTTTCCATCGGGTGTCGCCGGTGCCGTTGCCGGCAATGCATTGAACAGCGGCGACCAACTCATGGTCGTAGATCCGGCCGTAGTCTGGACCGGTGACGGCGCGCAGTTCCATGCGTCCATTGTCTGTCTCAAGCGTCTTGATCTGCTCAGCGCGGCGTGAAGCCAAGCCATACTGAAGGTTGATCCCTGCCAACGAGGCCGGAAGTTGGCGAAGGTAGGTCGACGGTGCACCGATCAGGCCGGCGATTTGTCCAAAGCTCCAGTGGGTCGGCGCGAGTGGGTCGGTCGCACCAGGCAGAACGAGCGACAGGCGCTCGGCGTCGTCGCGGCTGGCTTCGACGCGAACCGCTGCGCTGTCGACCGTCCGTGTCCTGCTATGTTGACTGGGAGTCTGCACGGACGCGAACAGATCTGACAAGGAAAGATACCGCTCGTCGTCTGGGCGGGAAAACCATTCCGACGACACCCGGCCAATCCTCTGTCCCCGACCGACATCGACTTTGTAGCCGCCGCTTCCGCCGCGCACTGCGTCCAGAACTTCAACTTTGCTCATGGCTGATCTCCATGACGGATCGCCGAGAGCCTCTCTCTCGATCTTCAACCCGTCACGGCCAAGACCGCAGCCCTCTCACTCTAACTGGGCGCTGCCTACAAAGAATATTTCGCTTGGGCCGAATACTGCCGGATGATGCAATCGCTGACCTCGACATTCCCAACCATCAAACCGAACTGGATTTGCAGCACGCGGAGGACATTCGCATCATGACCCCGCTTGCCTGAACCCGTGCCAACCGCACCGATGGCGGAAGCCAGTAAAAGACTATCGCTGCACCCGCGATATTCACGCCGACGACGGTCGGCGCCGAGGGAAACGGCGTATAAACCGCAGTCCTGTGCGCGTCTGCAACAACGGACGAGTGTCGCGCGTAGGATGGAGGAAATTCGCCCCCACCGCTGACGGTTAACGGGACAGCCGTAGGAGCGTCAGCATAGCGCCGGCCGCAGGGACGGGACGCGGGACC
Source organism: Mesorhizobium sp. M0833 (assembly GCF_040319905.1). NCBI lineage: Bacteria > Pseudomonadati > Pseudomonadota > Alphaproteobacteria > Hyphomicrobiales > Phyllobacteriaceae > Mesorhizobium > Mesorhizobium sp. M0833. The sequence continues at coordinate 37,715 of NZ_JAMYOQ010000022.1, forward strand.
GAATGTCCCCGCCGGCGGTGGTCCGCATGTTGTGCCCAGGATGGGAGCCGAACGGCGGTCGCTCTGGGTTCCAAGTGTCGATAGCTAGCCGCCGATCGGCGACAATGATCTGTTTCCTGCGGGCAAGGCATTGCGCACCACAATTCTAGCCTGGCATTCATCCGATTTGCACTCCACAGCTTCCTTTTGCCGTACGACCTGTTGAGAGGGCTTCCGCCCAACGCAATGTTCCCTAGTGTGGCAACACACGCTCGCCGTTCAGGGACATCTGCATGAAGTTAGTTTGTTCGGGCAGCATCACGGTGCCATTTCAAAGGACTTCCACCTATCGCAACCGTCCGACGCGTGCCCGGACAGTCCCGGGGCAACGCCCGTGAAGAGTGATGCAATCTCGTATCCCCCGCGAGGTCTCTCTCGTGATGAAGCGGCACGTTATGTCGGCGTTGGATCGACGCTCTTCGAGGAGATGGTTGCTGACGGGCGCATGCCGAGACCTAAGCATATCAATAGCCGCACCATCTGGGACCGTGTAGCCCTCGATATCGCTTTCACCTCGTTGCCGGAGAAGGACAGCGGTCTCCAAGAGCTGTTGGAACGAAGCAAACGGGATGGAGGAAAAAGATGATAGCTACGCCAGTTGCGTATACGCTGTAGACGTAGTATGGCTGTGACTTGTGCGGAAGGCATGATGTGGACGAGAACGAGAAACTTGCGCAAGAACTGAAAGCCTGGCGGGTCAAAGGCGGGATTACTGCGGAAGCCGCCGCCAAGGTTCTTGGAATACCGAAGCGCACGTTTGAAGGCATAGAGCAAGGCAGAGGATTCCCTTACCCTGTGCTCCTGCGCGTTGCCATGGAAAGCAAAACCCTTTCGCTACAGGCGATGCTGGAGGACTCTCCGCGCGTCGAGCGCCGGAGGCAGAAGCCCGAAAGGAGCGTTTGATGGCTAGGCCTTTCAAGGACGCCCGCTACCCTGGGGTCTCTTCGCGCCTCAAAAGAGGGAAGTTGGTTTATCGCTACCGGGCAAAGGGCATGCCCGAAATTCGTCTCCCCGGTCAACCCGGCGGACCGGAATTCGAAGCCGCCTATGAAAGGGCGACACAAGGACAGGGCCTGAAGGCAATTATTATAGACCTGCCTGGTCGGGCGTTGCCAAAGACATTCGGTCATGCTGCGCGGCGACTTGAAGCGACGATGGAGTGGCTGGACTTTGACGAAGCGACGCAGCAGAAGAATGCTCGGCTTATTGAACGCTTTCTAAAGATGCAGGTCGATCCTGCCTATCCGCTGACTTGGCGCGATACGCCAGTAGAGCATCTTGATGCCGACCATCTGCGTGCGATTGTCGAAGCCGTTTTTGCCGCCAACCGGACGGTTGCCAAGCATCTGCTGGTCGCAATCAAGAAGCTCCTGTGGGTGGCGATCGAGATTGAGAAATGGATCAAACCGCAGGACGATCCCTCGCTGTCGATCCGCGTCCGCATTCCTAAGTCGACCGCCAATCCCGCGTGGCCGGTGCCCATTCGTGAAAAGTTCGAAGCGCGCCATCCGATCGGCTCCGCGCCGCGCACTTGTTACGCGCTCGCCTTCTGGCTGGGCAACCGACGCGGCGACATCGCTTCTTTGGAATGGGACGACTTGGTCTCAGAAGAGATCGAATTGTTCGATGGCTCTCTAGAGGTGATCGAGGCGTTCGATTTCCGGCAGAAGAAGAATCGCAACCGTCACGGCGGACGCGAGATGTTCATTCCCATCGTTGACAAGCTGGCTCAAGCATTGGCGCCACTCGATCGTTCGAAAGGCGGAACGGTACTAAAGAATGCCTATGGACGTGCGTTCGCGGAAAAGAGCCTCACCGGCATGATGGCACATTGGAACAAACAGGCCGGCATTCCGGAGGGTTACACCCTGCACGGGCTACGCCGCACCTTCGGCACCTATCTCGCCGAATGCAACATCCAAGCGCGCGCCATCATGGAGGCGATGGGGCATTCTTCAATGACGGTGACGGATGGATATGTCCGAGAGGCCAACAAGAAGCGAATGGCTGTCGACATGGTCCGAGCCATCAACGAGCGTGAGGCCAAACGCGATGCGATGAAGCAGCGAGCGGCTCTGCGCGTCGTCAAGTAAGTGAGACCAACCGACCATGCGCGGGGCGGCATATCAGCCGCCCTTTCTCTGGGCCCATAATGGGCCCAAAACGTTTTGGGCCGAAGCATATTTTTGCCAATAAAATCAATAGTTATGGTGGGCCCGGAGGGACTCGAACCCCCAACCAAGCGGTTATGAGCCGCCGGCTCTAACCATTGAGCTACAGGCCCCACGGCGCTGGATTAGTGTTTTTCCCTGAACCGCACAAGGCTTTCCAACGGCTTTCCGAGCAGGCGTTCCAAGGGGCTGGCAGAGATCGCCCAAATCAGCCCATATTGATAACCTATTGCACGTCGCCCATTGGACCGGCCTACTCGGCGGCCTTGGGATCCCAGATCGAGGAGATTTTATGACCAGACGTATTTTGCCCCTGGCGATCGCCGCCGCAGTCGCATTTCCGGCGATCGCGGCCGCCGCCGATTCACCACCGCCGCCGCGTATCGTCGTCACCGGTGAAGGCGAGGCGGCGATAGCACCCGATCTGGCTCTGCTGACGCTCAGCGTCATGCGCGAAGCCAAGACGGCACGTGCAGCGCTCGATGCCAATAACGACGCCATGGCCGCGGTGATCGCTGCAATGAAATCATCCGGCATCAAGGAGCGCGACCTGCAGACCGCGGGCATCCAGATCAACCCGCGCTATAACTACACCAACAAGCCCGACGGCAGCCAGGAGGCCGAGCTTGTCGCCTATCAGGTGACCAACACGCTGTCGGTGCGCATCCGCGACATCGACAAGACCGGCGACATTCTCGACAAGGCGGTGTCGCTCGGCGTCAACCAGGGCGGCGGCATCTCCTTCTCCAACGACGATCCGGCGGCAGCCGTCACCGAGGCACGCAAGAAGGCGGTCGCCAATGCCATGGCCAAGGCCAAGACGCTGGCCGAAGCAGCCGGCGCCGGCATCGGCCGGGTCCTGGAAATCACCGACCAGAATTTCGCACCACCGCCGATGCCGATCAACGCCAAGGCATTCGATGCCGCTGGCGCGTCGGTCCCGGTGCAAGCCGGCGAGAATTCCTATACCGCACAGGTGACGGTGACTTTCGAATTGAAATGATCATCGCTTGCAGCGTGAAAACCCCGGAGGATCGATCCTCCGGGGTTTTTGAGCCGCGCTTTCCGTCCTGGCGGAAAGGGCTCCGCTACGCTACCGGCTGCAAGTCAACCGGCCGCAGGCCCGAAGACCTTAGCGATAGATAATCGGACAGCCGCGCTCGTTGGCGAATACGATCACGACACGGTCGCCATACTGGCGGCCGGCGACCTTGACCGTGCGGCGGTTGATGTCGATGATGCGGGCGCGGTGCAGGCCCATGCGTTCGGCCTTGTCGATGGCACGCTCCGGCGAACAGGACCGGCGCCAGCCGCCATGACGGCGGTGTTCGCGATAGTAATAACCATCATCTTCGTCGCCGGTATAGACGCCGACGCGCGGATCCTGGTTGTTGCCGAAGCCGAGATAGATGCTGTCTGCATGAGCGGGGATGGCAGCAAGCGTGCCAAGGCCGACAAGAGCCGAAAGAGCAACCGTCTTGATGGTATTGAACATTGTCTTCTCTCCTTGTTGAGGGTTTCAACTCGTTTTCGTCGAACCGATGGGAGGAGAATGCACCCGTCTGTCTGAATTTTTTGCGAACCGGCCGTTCATCTCCAGTTCATGAGGCAGAACCGGAATAGTCTCTCGCTTCTGAAGGCGGTGCTATAGACGGCGGTGCTACATAGGGTGGATAGCATGGTGGATGGACAACGTCCATTTTGCCGTCGGTTCCGGATTCTCGATTTTGCGATAAAATCCTATGGCTCCTTTGCGAGAATATGGTCGAAATAGTCGTCCGGCTCGGCAAGGTCGGTCTCGCTGGCGCTGACTCGGCCGCGCATCGAGATGCCCGCCTCGTGCACGGTCTCGTCGCTTCCAGACACCAGCCTGTGCCACCAATAGAGATCGCGGCCCTCGGCGACCAGCCGGTAAGCGCAAGTCTTGGGCAGCCAGCTGATGGTGCGCACATTCTGCGGCGTCAGCCCGACACAATCCGGAACACGCGCCAGCCGGTTGGCATAGTCGGAACAGCGGCAGCTTCCAGCGTCGAACAGCCGGCAGCCGACGCTGGTCCAGTAGATTTCTCCGGTGTCCTCGTCTTCGAGTTTGGACAGGCAGCATTTGCCGCAGCCGTCGCAGAGTGATTCCCACTCGGCCGGGGTCATCGCCTCGAGCGTCTTGGTCTTCCAGAACGGCTTGTCCATTGTCGGCATGTGGCCCTCGGACGCCTCAAGGTCAAGCACGGCAACCCTTGCGCCTCGTCCGAACGATACGCCAGGAACATACGAATGACACGAAGTCGCCTTCAAAACGCCGGTCAATCGCCCTGTACCACCGCTAAGACCTACAAACAGGAACCAAACATGATTGCTGAAAGTTTGGGCACGGATGGGACGCCACAAGGAGTGTTTATGATGAAACGCCAACCACGGATTCTGGCAGGCACGGCGCTTGGCCTGTTGATGGCGTCCGCGCCGTTAGGCGCGTTCCCGCTGCAAGGCAATGCTGCATTCGGCCCCGCCCGGAACAGCGCAATGTTTATCCCGGCGCAGTCGAATTGTGCCGAGGGCGAATCGGCCGAAGCTTGCGCTCAAGGCGGAAAGTCGGAGCCGGAACAGAAGCCCGGCAAGAGGCGCGACCGGCAAAAACAATCCGAAGCGGCGCCCGCCGAACAATCGGGCGAGCCCGAGCAGAAGCCGCGCAGGAACAAGCGCGAGCAGCAAAAACACAGTGAATCCGCGCCTGCCGAACAGCTCGCGCCTTCCGGCGAAGAGCAGCAAGGAAATCAACGAAGGAAGAAGAGGCAGCAGCAGATCGAAGCCGCTCCGGCTGACCAGCAGGCCGCACCTGCGAACGACGATCAGCAGCAACTCAAACCGCGCAGGAAGAAGCGCGACCAGCAGCAGATCGAAGCCGCTCCGGCTGACCAGCAGGCCGCGCCTGCGAACGACGATCAGCAGCAACTCAAACCGCGCAGGAAGAAGCGCGACCAGCAGCAGGAAGCTGCACCTGCTGAACAACCCGCCAGGCAGGTTGCGCCCGCGAACGACGATCAGCAGCAGCTCAAGCCGCGGGGAAAGAAGCGCGACCAGCAACAGCAGGAGGCCGCGCCTGCCGAACAGCCGGCCGAGCAGGCTGCACCCGCGAACGACAACAACGAGCAAGTCAATCCGCGCAAGAGGAAGAACAAGCAAGACCAGCAGATCGAGGCGGCACCGGCCGAACAGGCGCCGCGCAAGAAGGAACGCCCCGCCGGTGAGCCTCTCCCACAGGCCGAGCCACTTCCAACCGAGAAGCAAGCGGCTCCTGCTCAAGGCGAACAGCCCGAGAACCAGGCGAAAAAGCGTGGCAAGAAGCCCGTTGTGGAAGAGCCGGTGACCGGCGAACAGCAGCCCGCAACCGGTGAGCAGCCCACGACGACGGGCGAACAGGCAGCACCCGCCGAGGGTGGGCTCCCTGCTCAGGGCGAAGCCGCCGCCAACCCGAACGAGGCGCCCATACTGGACAGCCAGAAGGATGTCTTGCGCAAGCGCAAGGCCGGCAAGGAGCGCGGCCAAAATGCCGGTAAGCAGCAGGGCAACCAGCCAGCCCAGCAGGGCGAGAACCAGGTGGAAGCCCCGAAGCCTGCTCCGATCGAGGAGGGACCGCCACCTACCGACGACAAGGCAGCCCAGCAGGAGATCAAGCCTGAAAAGATCGTTCCGGTGACCGAGGAAAAAGGCAAGCGCGTCGAGCGTGCGCCCGACATCGAGGATGTTCGCCGCCGTCCGCGCCCGCAGGGCGCCAACGTCGTCAGGGAATTCGGCGACCGCGTCATCCTGCAGTTCAACAACCAGACCTTCGTGGAAAGCAGCGATGCCCCGCGCATGCACCGCGGCGCCAGGAATGTCTATTATGAGGACCTGTCGGGCGATCGCACCCGGGAAATCGTCGAGCGTGACAATGGTGTCCGGATCGTCACTATCCGCAACCGCTACGGCGACGTCATCCAGCGTTCACGCATCGCGCCTGACGGGCGCGAATATGTGCTGAGCTATGTCGACGAGCGCTACTATGACGATGATGCAGACTGGCGCGACCCGGGCGACGACCTGCCGCCGATGCGCCTTGCCATTCCGCAAGAGGAGTACATTCTGGATTCCGAAGAGGTCGAGGATCCGGACGACTATTACACCTTCCTCGAACGGCCGCCGGTGGAGAGGGTCCAGCGCCTCTATTCGGTCGACGAGGTCAAGCGCTCGGCCCGCGTGCGTGACATCGCCCGCCGGATCGACCTCGATACGCTCAACTTCGAGTTCGGTTCGGCTTCGATTTCCGACACCGAGGTCCAGAAGCTGGAGGGTGTTGCCAACGCCATGGAGAAGCTGCTGAAGAAAAACCCGGCCGAGACCTTCCTGATCGAAGGCCATACCGATGCAGTCGGCACGCCGGAAGCGAACCTCGCTCTGTCCGACCGCCGCGCCGAGGCGGTCGCCGAAGCCTTGACCAACGCCTTTGGCATCCCGCCGGAGAACCTGACGACGCAGGGTTATGGCGAGGAGTATCTCAAGGTAAACACGTCGGGACCCAATCGCGAGAACCGGCGCGTCGCCATCCGCCGGATTACCCCCCTAGTGGCGCCGGTGGCCAGCGCCCAATAAACCGCAATGTGAACCGCGCGATTTGATCAACCATTGAGTCGCGCGGTCATCAATCTTGAAACGCGCGGCTACCAATCCCAAATTCTGGACAGGGCGTTCCCTGCCCTGTCCCGACTCCAGCGGGACACGCGAGCCCCGCCGGTCCCCTCCCGGCGGGGTTTCGTTTTTTTAGGACCTTGCAAACCGCCGCAGCCTGCCCGAAATACGGCGCTCCGCAAAGAAGCCCGGAACCGTCACATGAAGCGCATCGAACTTGCCATCGAATCGATCATTCTCGCCTCGCGCTGGCTGCTGGTCGCCTTCTATCTCGGACTGGGCGCGGCACTTGCCATCTATGCCGTGTCCTTCGGCAAGAAGCTGTTCGAGTTCGTTCCCGTCGCCTTCACGCTCGATGACACCGACACCATCCTGAAAATGCTCGGCCTCATCGATGCCGCGCTGGTCGCCTCACTGGTGGTGATGGTGATCATCTCGGGCTACGAAAACTTCGTCAGCCGCTTCGATGAAAATGACGGCAAGGTGCATTGGCTGGGCACGATCGATGTCGGCTCGCTGAAGGTCAAGGTCGCCTCGACAATCGTAGCGATCTCCTCGATCCACCTCTTGCAGGTGTTCCTGAACTCGGTCTCCTACACGACCGACCAGCTGATGTGGCTGACCATCATTCATCTGGCCTTCGTCGCCTCGGCATTCATGCTTGCTTATATCGACCGGCTGATGGGCCTGGGCAAAGCCAAGAAAGCCGGGGAGTGAGCACGCGTCTGTGCCGGTCTTTTGAGGGATACTTCTGTAGGTAGATGCTTCCGTCAGTAGATAGCTTTGATTTTGGTATCAGTCCGGCCGAACACCTCGTCCGGCACAAAAAAGTCGCCGGCGAGCGGGCCTGTCGCGCCCGGCGCATAGGCCGAGAAATCGCTGACGCCCTCGGCGTGCAGCACTTCTTCGTCGATGTAGAAATTGCCGGTCGCCTCACGCGACGGCCTGACCAGGATGGCGTATGCCGCATCGGCCATGATGTCGGGCGAACGGCTCATCGCTGCCACCGTCGCTCCGCCCAGCAGGTTGCGCACCGCCGCCGTGTCGATGGTAGAGATCGGCCATAGCGAATTGACCGCGATGCCGTCCCTGGCGAACTCGGCGCTCATGCCCAGCGTGCACATCGACATGCCGAACTTCGCCATCGTATAGGCGACATGGTTCTTGAACCATTTGGCCTTCATGTCGAGCGGCGGTGCCAGGTTCAAAATGTGAGGATTTTCCGCCAACCTTAAGTATGGAATGCACATTTTGGAGACGAGAAAAGTGCCGCGCGTATTGATCTGGTGCATCAGGTCGTAACGTTTCATGTCGGTCTCCAGCGTGCCGGTGAGTTGGATGGCGCTGGCGTTGTTGATACAAATATCGATGCCGCCGAACCTCTCCACGGTTTTGGCGACGGCTTCGGCGACCTGCGCTTCATCACGGATGTCGCACAGCGCTGGCAGCCCCTTGCCGCCGGCCCGCTCGATCTCTCGCGCCGCCGTGTAGATCGTCCCCGGCAGCTTCGGATGCGGCTCGGCGGTCTTGGCCGCGATCGTCACGTTGGCGCCGTCGCGCGCCGCGCGCAACGCAATCGCCAGCCCGATGCCGCGCGACCCGCCGGAGATAAATAGTGTCTTTCCCTTGAGCGACATCGTTGCGTCTCCTTGCAACATGAAAGACACGATCCTTGCGCGGCTGAGAACCGCCGCGCAAGGCCCAAGCCACCGCATGCGGGTTACGCTGCGTAGGCCTTGAGACAATTCGAGCTAGACCAGCACTAAGCCCTGCCGCATGGCGATGGCGATCGCATCGGTGCGGTTGGCGGCACCGAGCTTGGTCAGGATAGCCGCGACGTGGAACTTCGCCGTGTGCACGGAGATGTCCAGCCGTCGCGCGATAACCTTGTTGGGCGCGCCCTCGGCCAGCAGCGCCAGCACCTCGCTTTCGCGCGGCGAAAGTGTTGGCCGGGCGATGTGCCCATCAGTCGGTTCCTCATCGAACCGGTCGCTGTCATGGAAGGTAAAATCGTGCCGATCGGATAGAGCATGGCTGTCGCGCGAAATCCGGTAGCCCGCCGCCGCCAGCCGCGCGGCGGCGGCGATCAGCAGCTCGTCCGCTTGCACCGGCAGCACGGCAAACACTGTATCGGCCGGCCGTTCACGGGCCGCTCGCGATAATAGCAGCACGCGAGGCATAGCCGCGTCGAAGAGACCGCCTTGTACTCCATGGTCATCGACGATGGCGACATCCGCCGCCCCGCGCCCGTCGACGTCGCCCGCCAGAACCGGCCGCAGATCATCGGTCGCGGCGAGAGCCGCGGACAGACTTCGTGCGCGCTCGGCGTCAGCGAGCGCGATCAGCACCGTCAGCCGTCTGCCAGCGACCTCACCGCTTACCATCTATCCCTCAGCTCAGTGGCTTTTCACCGATGGTCAGGGAAACCTCACGATTCTCGCCGCCGCGCACCACGCCGAGTGTCACCAAGGCACCGGCACTGTCTGGCCCGAGCTTGTGGATCAGCTCGCGCGGGCCATGCACCGCCTCTGCGTTCCACGACACGATAATGTCGCCGAGGCTGAGACCGGCTGCTTTCGCCGGGCCGTTATCGTCCAGGCTCATCACCATGGCGCCCTGCGTATCACCATTGCGGACCGGATGCAGGCCGGCGCCAAGATAGCCGCGCGCCACATGACCCTTCTCGCGCAGCGTCGTGACTGCCCGTTCGATCGTTTCGTAAGGCATGACCAGTGCCCGCCGGCGTGGCCCGAACAGCAGCATGCCGATCAGTCCGCCCTTGGCGTCGAGCACAGGGCCGCCCTCGAAACGGCCGCCGGCATTGACGGCAAGGTTGATGCGCCGGTCGATCGTGCCGCCCCGCATCGAGCGCCAGGCCGGACCGACCTCGCCGACCGTGCCGAAGGTGGCGAGTGACGTACCGTCACTATTGCCCGCGATGATTGCCAGATTGCCCGGCCGCACCGCCTCCGCCTTTACCAGTGACGGGGCGCTCGGCGCGCCGGCCGGTTTCAAAACGGCCGTGCCGGTGGACGGGTCGCGGCCGACCAGTTCGGCCTTGACGGCTTGGCCCGAAGAAAACGTCAGCTCGATCTCCTCGCCGGCCTCGACCGCCTCCTCGGCAGTGACGAAATAGCCGTCCCGCCAGTGGAAAGCAGTTGACGTCCGGTGGTGCGTCGCGAAGCTGGCCGTCGCGGGTGCCGCAGCTGCCGCGATGTCGGCAATGGCGTCGGATAACGTGCTCAGATTGAAATCGCTCATGATTTGTCTCCTGGGTTCTTCGTGACCCAGATATCGCCCGGCAGGGTGTTGGCGGATACTCGCCTGACGGCTAGTTGAGCATTTGACTGGCCATCTGGTCAGGTCGCGGCCGGTCCGGCCGCTCCGCACATATAGGCATTGTTCATCTTGTTCCAAACGGAGTTCTCAGGTGGCCCTGCCTGCTCAGCAATTGCAATATGACGATGCCCTTCTCGATGCTTATTCGGCGACGGTCGCCGATGCCGTCGACCGCATCGGGCCCGCCGTCTGCCGCATCGAACGCATCGGTGGCCCGGGCGGCCATGGCTCCGGCTTCGTCATCGCGCCGGACGGGCTGGTCGTCACCAACTTCCACGTCGTCGGCGATGCGCGCAGCGTGCGCGTATCTATGCCGGACGGCGCCTCCAGGGAAGGCCGCGTGCTCGGCCGCGATCCCGACACTGACATTGCGCTGGTGCGCGCCGACGGTGACTTTGCCGACGTTGCGCCGCTTGGCGATTCCAAGCGTTTGAGGCGCGGCCAGATTGCAATTGCCATCGGCAACCCGCTCGGCTTCGAATGGACCGTCACCACTGGCGTCGTCTCGGCACTCGGCCGTTCGATGCGTGCCTCCACCGGCCGGCTGATCGACGACGTCATCCAGACCGACGCCGCGCTCAATCCCGGCAATTCCGGCGGACCACTGGTGTCGTCGGCCGGCGAGGTGATCGGCGTTAACACCGCGATGATCCATGGTGCGCAAGGCATCGCCTTCGCGGTTGCCTCCAACACGGCCAATTTCGTCATCTCGGAAATCATCCGCTTCGGCCGCGTGCGCCGTGCCTTCATTGGCGTTTCAGCCGACACCACCAACCTGCCGCGCCGCGCAGCTCTTTTGTCGCAAGTATCGAGCCGCACGGCAGTGCGCCTGCGCACCGTCGAAAAGAACAGCCCGGCGGACAAGGCCGGCCTCAGGGAAGGCGACATCATTGCAGCCATCGACGGCCGCCCGGTCACCGGTGTCGACGATCTGGTGCGCATGCTCGACGCCGAGCGCATCGGCCACGAGACGCTGTGCACGGTGGTGCGCCGCTCCGGCATTACTCAGGTCACGGTGATGCCAGTGGCGCGAAGCTGAGTGCTCGACCTTGATCCCGAACCGAAGGTCAGCGCAGCAAAAGTGGGAACCGGTTTTTCGGACAACATCATGGTCAAACAAGATGAGCCCATCCCGAACCTATCGGGATGGGCAGGCTCTATCGCGGCGCATAGATCCGGCCAAGCAGCGACACCAGCAGCGCGGCCAATTCGCCGGTCGGATCGAGATCCGGATCGAAAATGGTCATATCCATTCCGGTGCAGCGCGGATCCGCCACCAGCGCCGTGAGAATGTCGACGAGATCGTCAGGATCGATGCCGGGGCTGCCCGGTGAATCCACTGCCGGCATGACTGTCTGATCCAGCGCATCGACGTCAAAATGCACCCAGTGGGGCCAGCCGGTTCGCGCCAACGTGCTCCAGGTCTTGTCCAGGACCTTCGCCGCGCCAAGCTCGCGCACGGCAAAGACGTCGATCAACGTCATCGCGGTCGAATGGATGTCCGGCCAGGCGAAGTTGGCGTTGCGGTTCTCGCGTTCGCCGATCTGTATCACCTGTTCGTCCGCGACAAGCGGTCTTGCGATGCCGGGCCACTCGGTCAGCAACGGCTCACCACGTCCGGTTGCGAGCGCAAGGTCCATGCCGGCGGCCGAGCCGAGTGAGGCGTTGACGTCGTAATTGCCCGGATGGCGGAAATCGCTGTGGCCATCGACATGGACCAGCGCAACCGGACCAGATCGCCGTGCTGCGGCCAGCGCGCCAAGCAGGACAGCGCAGTCGCCGCCCACGACCAGCGGGAACTCGCCTCGTCCCAGCGCGCCGGCAACGATTTCGGCGAGTGCGAGATTGAAGCTGCGTATGGCGTTGCCGTTGCGCAGCCGGGTGCCCGGCTGTGGCTCGGTGCTATAGGCGGGCCGATCAAGATCAACCACCTTGGCGGGCGAAAGCATCTCGACCAAGCCGGCTTCGGTAAGCGCCTGCGGCGCGCGCCAGGTCCCCGGAATATGCCCCGGCCGGAGCGGGCGGAGGCCAAGGTTGGAGGGTGCGCGGACAAGGCAGATTTCACGCATGGAGAAGGCCCAGGGTTGATTAACCCCTAAGCATAAACCGCAAAGGCGTGACCAGCCACGCGGCTAAAGCCCTCACGTCGCGTCTGCGGACAGTTCCTGCCAGCGGGCGCTGTCTCGCTCAGCCCGCCGCGCCATCGGCATATTGCGCTAGGAATTCCGGGCTCGGCGGGATCGGCCTGATGACGTCGATCAGCACGCCGTTGGGATCTCTGGTGATGAAATGGCGCTGGCCGAAGGGTTCGTCGCACAGCGCTCGCAGGATCGGTAGCCCGGCGGCGGTGATCCGCTCATAGACGGCATCCGGATCCCTGACCTCGAAATTGATCAGCAGGCCGGAGGTGCGGCCCCGCCCCTCCTTCGGGATCGTCTCATGATCGCCCTGGACGATACCGAGGTTGACGCGACGATCTTCGGCTGAGCGCAGATGGACGTACCAGTCGGCCTCGAACAGCGGCTTGAAGCCGAAATGCGCGATATAAAAGGCTGCAGTGCCGGCAACATCGCCCGTCATCAGCACCGGATAATAGCTCGTCGTCCTCATCTTTCCTTCTCCCGGCGAATAACATACAGTCTGCATCTAAATTTAACTAAACATACAGGCTGCATGTATGCAACAGGGATCCGCTCGCCGCTCCAACCGCGATCGCACCGAGGCGACACGCGCCGAGCTCATCGCCGCGGCGCGAAAACTGTTCACCGAAAAATCCTATGCCGAGACCAGCACACCCGAGATCGTCGCCGCTGCCGGGGTCACGCGCGGCGCGCTCTATCATCACTTTACCGACAAGCAGGCGCTGTTTGCCGCTGTGGTCGAACAGGAGGCGCAAGCCGTCTCGGAAGAGATCGAACGGGCGTCGCCGCCTTCGCTATTTGCCCGCGATGCACTGATTGCCGGCTCGGATGCCTATCTGGCTGCCATGCGTGCCCCCGGCCGCACGCGGCTCTTGCTGCTTGATGGCCCGGCCGTGCTCGGCCGCGCCGCCATGGATGCGATCGACAATCGCCATGGCAACCGTTCGCTGCGCGACGGCCTTGTTGCCACGATGCGGTCGCACTCCATGAAGAGATTGCCTGTGGAAGCACTGACCGCTTTGCTCGCCGCTGCCTTCGACCGCGCAGCGCTCGCCATTGAAGCTGGAGCCTCGATCGAGGACTATCGCGCCGTTCTCATGGCGCTGATCGACGGCCTGTCTCCGGCTCCTTCACAGGCATCTCACCCGGCTCGAACTCGTTGAAACAGCCGAGCTGGCGCTTGAACTGGTCGATCAGCCAGGCGGCCGCCGGTTTCGGGCTGCGATCGGCGCGATGCATGGCATAGAGCGGCGAGCGGACTTCGCTGTAAGGCTCGAGATCGAGTTCGACGAGCCGGCCGTTCGCCAGATCATCGGCAATCAGCCATCGCGGTAGCCCGCCCCAGCCCAGCCCCTCGCGCATCAGCACGTGCTTGGTGCGCACATCCGTCAGCCGCCAGGTGCGGTAGGCGAAGACGCCATAGTCACGCCCGCGCGTACGCTCGGATTGGTCCGAGACGACCAGTTGGATGTGTTCGCGGACATCCTCTAGCGCCACTGGTCTCGGCAGCAGCGCCAGCGGGTGTTCAGGCGCTGCAGCTGGCACCAGGGAGATGAAGCCGATGCGAAGCAGATTTACGTCCGTCTCACCCAGAAGCCCCCCGATGCCGAGATCGGCCTGTCCGCCGACAACATGATCGAGGATCAGGCCAAGCGAGCCGATATGCAGACGCAGCGTCACTGCCGGGAACTGCGCCTCGAATGCCTTTAGCACCCGAACCAGCACCGGCGACGGTAGTGTCACGTCGACCGACAGCGTAACTTCCGCCTCCAATCCCTGCCGGTATCCGTCGACACGCGAGCGGATGCGTTGCAGCACGCCGACCATGCGTCGCGCATCTTCCAGCGTCGCCTTGCCGACATCGGTCAGTTGCGGTTCACGCGTGCCCTCGCGCTCGAACAGCTTCAGCCCGAGCTGCGCTTCGAGGTTGGCGATAGCGTAGCTGATCACCGATTGCGCGCGATTCAATTTGCGCCCGGCGGCCGAGAAGCTGCCGGTCTCGGCCACCGCAACCAGTATCTGCAGTTGGTCAAGCGTCGGGTTCGGGTGCATCGTTCAATCCACAATTTAGATGGATCATATACAAAATATACCAGTTTTTCAAATGGGTCTGCGCACACATATTTGCCGGGAGATTTTAAGTCCAACCCTGGAGACCCATCATGTCGATCCTTCTTGTCACATCCAGCCCACGCGGCGCCGCCTCGCACTCGACCCGCATCGCCACCGAACTCGCCGAGAAGCTGCTTGCCGCCAATCCCTCGGCCAGGCTTGTCGCCCGCGACCTCGTAGCCAACCCGCTGCCGCATATCGACCCCGACTATTCGACCGGCATATATATGCCGGTCGAAGCGCGCAGCCAGCGCCAGGCTGAGGTCGTCGGCGTTTCCGACACGGTGCTGGACGAGCTGTTTGCGGCCGACACCGTCATTCTCGCCACCGGCTTCATCAACTTCAACATCTCCTCGACGCTGAAGTCCTGGGTCGATCACATTGCCCGTTCCGGCAAGAGCTTTGCCTATGGCGAGAACGGCCCCAAGGGCCTCGTCACCGGCAAGAAGGTCTATATCGTGCTGGCTTCGGGCGGCATCTATTCCGAAGGTGCGGCCGTGCAGTTCGATCACGCCATTCCCTACCTGCGCAGCGTACTCGGCTTTCTCGGCATGAACGATGTCGAGGTCATCCGCATCGAAGGAGTCGGGATGGGCGCCGATGCGGTGGCAGCAGCGCTGGCCAAGGCCTCGACGAAGGTCGACGCCATTGTGGCTGCGACCGGAAATGCCGAGCGCGTCGCCACCGCGGCGTAAAGCGTCAGCATAGTCTGAATTGTACAAGGGCAGGCGCCCGGCGCCTGCCCTTGTTGTCGTTGGCGACAACCTATTGTGGTGGGCCACACAACTGCCATTGGTTATTCGTCAGCCGTGGCAAGAAGGGGCCCATCCAGCCGGCGCTGAAGGTCCGCGGCCCGGAATATTTTGCGCATCATCTATGGTCCCGAATATGACGCGCCCAACAATCTCGTGCGCCTCCGAGAACGCGGCCTGGCCGGCAAGCGCAGCCTTGGCGCTCAGAGAGTTCGCGCTTGGCCACGAAGCGCTAACGCGATTTGTCGCCAAGCAGCCGCTACGCCGGGTTCACGAGTGTGTCTTCGCCGTGCTGGAGTTGGAAAGCGGGCCAATCGACCCAAGGCTGTCGTAGCCGATCTACCCGAAGATCTTTTCGCCTTGCTCGTCGACCAGTTGGATGCCCTTTTTGATCGAGATGTCGACAGCGTCATCAAGCCCGGCAAAGCGGTCGGCGCGGATGAATTTGTGCTCCTTCATCACGCCGTCGATCTCCTTCGAAACCACGCCGCAGGTCTGGTACTGGCCCTCCGCCTTGTAGGGCGTGGCACTGATCAAAAATCCCTTGTGCTCGATCTGCTTTGCCGGCGCCGCTGTCTTTGGCTCGGCGGCTTCGTTGCCTCCGCCGAAAAGACGCTTCAGAAAAGACATGGGGTATCCTCCAACGGCAATCATCCTGCACCACATAGCGCGGTGCAGGATGATTTTCAGTACCGGTCCTTGGCCGAGCGGGCAAGGGCCGCAGCTGGCTTGGCACTCAGAGGTCAGTCGCGCGACAACGCTTCCAAGGCCTCTGCGGCAGCTTCCAATATGCTGATTGCCTCGGCCTGCTTTGCTTCAGGCGCATCGACGATTTCGCCGAGCGCGGCGCGCAGCCGGTGACGCACGGCGCGAAATTCGTCGCGCTTTTCCGAGCGGCCGCGGCCGCGCCGTCCACCGTCGCCGTCATCATTCCAGCCGAACCAGTCGCGCGCCTTAGCCATCTTGCGGCCGAAGCGCTCGAGATGTTCGAGCACGTGGTCGATCATCTCGCGATTTTCATTGAGGTGCGCCTGCCCTGCCTCGGTGATTGAAAACACCTTCTTGTTGCCTTCCGCCGCAGAAACGGCGTAGCCGGCCTCTTCCAGGAAGGTCAGCGTCGGATAGACCACGCCGGGGCTCGGGCTGTAGACGCCGCTGGTGCGCTCCTCCAGTGCCTTGATGATGTCGTAGCCGTGACGCGGCGCCTCGGCCAGCAGCGACAGCGTGATCAGCTTGAGATCGCCGTCGGCCAGCATGCGCCCGGCGCGGAACATGTCGCCCGGCCCGCCGCGTCCGCCGCCCCTCATGCCATGTCCGAACGGGCCGAAGCCGCCGCCGCGTCCGCCGAACTTGCCGGCCATATGCATGAAAATGCGCTCGGCGCGTTCGCCAAAATGATGATGCCCGAAATGACTATCTTTGTGCATTGCATCTTCCTTGAGTTATGTCTTACGATATATCTTAATTAGATGCATGCGATCACCGCGTCAAGATATATCTTACGATGTATCTGAAAATGGCGCCAGCAGGATTGGTTTTCGCCGGCAAGGGCGGTTAGGAAGCGCGCGAGGGGCCGAAGGCCACTCCCCAGGCGTCTAACGTGAAGCAACGCCCCCGTTCCGGGCAGTTACGCCGAAGACCGGCGAATGGATGCAAGGCGACGAACCGGATGCTTCGGCGAAATCCCAGACGAATGTGAAAACCTCGCGCAGAAAGCTGCCTCCGACGCTGCTGCTGGTGCTGCCTGCGGTGCGCCGCATCGTTGGCTGGCTTCGCGACCCCGCGGCTTGATAGCGGGGCATGCGAAACGCTCGAAACTTTCTCGGGCGGTGCGGGAGGAATGGATACCCGTTACCAGCGGCCTTTGCGCCGGTTCCAGGCATAGAGCAGATCGGCGAAACGATCATAGGCATAGCGCGTCAACGGCAGTGCGGCGGGATTGCCGAACAGCGGCGCCAACCAGCCCTCGCCCGGCGTTATCAGCCACACCGCAACTGCAACATCGGCGCCGACCAGCAATTTGCCACCGGCGTCGGTCGCATGCAGCCGACGCCGGATATCCTCCAGCCCTATGCCGTAGCGGGCCAACGCCGTCGGTTCGGTATTGATGTCGCGAAATTCGATCCGACCGGCCTTGACCGCCTCGATCAGCCGCCGTTTCTGCCGGGTGATGCCGGCATCACAGACCGGACAGCGGGTATTATACCAGACGGTCAGCAAAGGCTTGCTCATGTTTCGAGAACGGCACCAGAGGGACGCGCACCGACTATCCGGCAAACGCCGTTGCGCCGCAACGCAACACGACAGCCGCGAAATGGCCGGCTAGGCCTGGAGCGCAACTTACCCGAGCGAGGTGATGATCTCGCGATAGGCATCCTCCGGGAAAGCCTTGAGTGTGCGCGTCCTGACGTTTCCGGCCGTCGCCAGCATCAGCGAGAAACGAGCCAGGACGGCATCGTCAGGCGCTTCGAGCACGGCCACCATGTCGCAATCCCCCATGGTGAGATAAAATGCCTTGAAGGACCCGCCCATGTCGCCCAGCAGCTTCTTGGCGGCATCGAGCCGCTTCGGCGATTCGCGCACGTTTTTGGCGCCTTGCTCCGTCCAGTTGATCAGCACGATGTAAGTTGTCATGGCACACCTCCCTCCGGTGCCACGGAGCGCGGCGTCCAACCGCCGGGGCGGGCATCCGGGTTTGTCGCCCAGAGAATGCGTCCGTCGCGGAATTATCCTCTCGTAAGGCACGACCCGCAAGAGCGGCGCGTTCAATCGTGATCGCCTGTGCCCAAACGGAAAAGGGCGCCACCGGCGCCCTTGAAACTGCTTATCCGTCACCCGGCCTCAGCTGTCGAGGAAGCTTCTGAGCTTGCGCGACCGGCTCGGGTGCTTGAGCTTGCGCAGCGCCTTGGCTTCGATCTGGCGGATGCGCTCGCGGGTGACCGAGAATTGCTGGCCGACCTCTTCAAGCGTGTGGTCGGTGTTCATGCCGATGCCGAAGCGCATTCTGAGCACGCGCTCTTCGCGCGGCGTCAGCGAGGCCAATACGCGCGTCGTCGTCTCGCGCAAATTGGCCTGGATCGCTGCGTCGATCGGCAGGATCGCCATCTTGTCCTCGATGAAGTCGCCAAGATGCGAATCCTCCTCGTCGCCGACCGGCGTTTCGAGGGAGATCGGCTCCTTGGCGATCTTCAGCACCTTGCGCACTTTTTCCAGCGGCATGGCGAGCTTTTCCGCCAATTCTTCCGGCGTCGGCTCACGGCCGATCTCATGCAGCATCTGGCGCGAGGTGCGCACGATTTTGTTGATCGTTTCGATCATGTGCACCGGAATGCGGATAGTGCGCGCCTGGTCAGCGATCGAACGGGTGATCGCCTGCCGGATCCACCACGTCGCGTAGGTCGAGAACTTGTAGCCGCGGCGGTATTCGAATTTGTCGACCGCCTTCATCAGGCCGATATTGCCCTCCTGAATCAGATCGAGGAACTGCAGGCCGCGATTGGTGTATTTCTTGGCGATGGAGATGACGAGGCGCAGATTGGCCTCGACCATTTCCTTCTTGGCGATCGCGGCTTCGCGCTCGCCCTTCTGCACCTGGTTGACGATCTTGCGGAATTCCTGGATCGAAATCGCCGTCTCGGTGGCGAGGTTCTGGATCTCGGCGCGCAGGTCGCGGATGGCGTCCTTCTCGTTCTTGGTGAATTCCTTCCAGCCGCGTGAAGTCAAATTGCCGATCGAGCGGGTCCAGTTGGGATCGAGCTCCGAGCCCTGATATTCCTTGAGGAATTCCTCGCGGCGCACACCATAGCTTTCGGCCAGCCTGAGCAGCTTGCCTTCGTTCTGCACTAGGCGCTTGTTGATGTCGTAGAGCTGCTCGACCAGCGCCTCGATGCGCGCCGTGTTCAAGGACAGCGACTTCACCGCCTTGATCAGTTGGTCCTTCAGTTCCTTGAGCCGGCGGTCCTGACTAGGCGACAGCGTGCCGGCGGCAGCCAGCCGGTTCTCGACCTGCTGGTCCTGCAGCTTGCGCAGTTTCTTGTAGGTGTCGGCAATGACGTCGAGCGTCTCCATCACCTGCGGGCGCAGTTCGGCTTCCATCGCCGCCAGCGACAGGCTCGCCTCGTCATCGTCTTCCTCGTCATCGTCCACCAGGCCACGGGTGTCGCCGCCGACATTGGTGATGTCGTCCTCGTCCTCGCGCGAACGGCGCGACTTTTCCTCGGTCTTGGCTTCCTCGATACGCTCGACAACCGGCGCCTGCTTGGCCTCCGGCCCGGCATAGGTCGCCTCGAGGTCGATGATCTCGCGCAGCAGGATCTTCGATTCGTTGAGCTCGTCACGCCAGATGATGATGGCCTGGAAGGTCAGCGGGCTTTCGCACAGGCCCGCGATCATCGTCTCGCGGCCGGCCTCGATGCGCTTGGCGATCGCGATTTCGCCCTCGCGCGACAGAAGCTCGACTGAGCCCATCTCGCGCAGATACATGCGGACCGGATCGTCGGTGCGGTCGGTCGGCTCTTTCTTGGTCGTGGTGGCGGCGACGGCGGTGCCGGTCTGCTCGGCGAGTTCGTTCGCGTCTTCCTCGGCGTCAGCGGCAGTATCGGCGGCTTCGGGCTCCTCGCCCTGCTCGTCGTCCTCGACCACGTTGATGCCCATGTCGGAAAGCATGGCCATCGTGTCCTCGATCTGCTCGGAGGTCACTTCCTCCGAGGGCAGCACCGAATTCAGCTCGTCCATGGTGACATAGCCGCGCTTCTTGGCGGCCTTGATCATCTTCTTGACAGCATCGTCGGAAAGGTCGAGCAGAGGGCCATCGGTCGCGGCCTCGCGTTCGGTCTCGACTTCTTCCTTTTCCTTTGTCGCCATAGTCTTTATTTTCTCCAAGCGGCTGAGTATCAAAGCCGCGTAAGCTGCCGGTCCGGTCAAATTGGATGCGCTCCTTCCAGAACGCGCTTTACCGGGCCAGTAACTGCATCTCTCGTTAAGTCCAGATTAACCCTGATATCTGTGGCAAGCAGACTGCCTGTCCAGTGATCAGTACCTTACATCGCTGCATTCCCGTCGATGCCGGGGCGGGTTAACGTTTCGAATCGACCTGATTCCGCCATTCTGCCGGAAGGTCAAGCGCCTCTCGCATGATTCGCATGAAAAAAGCGAATCAATTACCCGACTTAGAGCACCGCACGCTTGGATTCAACGCGCAAGCACGTCCTTACATTTCAGTCTTCTGGAGGCTTCGATCTAAACGCGCCCAGCTCTGCCCGACGATACGCCAAACCCTTCGATCAGCGCTTCCGTTGCCTGCACATCACGAAATTGCGCCTGGATTTCGACCAGGTGCCGGTAATTTTCGTCCGTGGGATCGCTGGCGAGCGCTGCTTCCGCCTGCTTCAGCTCCTTATGTAAGGTGCGCGCGCTGCGCTGCAAGTGGAGAGCTTGGCTGAACGCATCACGAGCATCGTCGAGTGCTGCCGTTTCCAGCGCCGGCCATTGCCGCGCACGTTTGATCAACGCCACCGCGCGCTGCCAGATCTCACCACAGCCGGCCCGCTCGATCGTCGCGATTACAGCCTCGCGGTTGTTGGCCATATCGTGCGCCATGGCGTCGAGGATGGCCGCATGCAGCCGCTTCAGATCGGAATTGGCGAGATCGAGGAACTCGACATGAGCGAAATTCTCGTCGATCAGCACGGGATGGTTGACGAGGGCCGCAATGATCGTCGCCTCGCGCACCGACATGCCCTCGCCGCCGCGTTTGACCAGCGCCGAGCGGCCGAGGCTTTCGGTGATCGCGGTGCGCCCACCGGCACCGCCGCCACGTGCAAACTGTCCGCCGGGTGCTGAGACCCTGCCCGGGAAGCGCTCACCGGGCCTTCCGTCCTGACGTCCCTGGCGTCCGCGCTGGACACCGAAGAAGTTCTGCACGCGCTCGCGCATTTCCTGTTGGTAGTGATAGCGAAGGCTCTCGTCGCGGATGCGGCTGGTCAGTTCGCGCAGCGTCTTTTCGAGCTCTGCCCGCCGTTCCGGCGTATCGAAGATGCCGCCGGCGGTCTCGCGCATCCACAAGAGGTCGGCCAGCGGCCGCGCCTCGGAAAGCACGGCGCGGAACGCATCCGGTCCGTCACCCTTGACCAGATCGTCGGGATCCTTGTCCTCCGGCAGCAGGGCGAAGCGCACGGAGCGGCCTGCCTGGACCGCCGGCAGCGCCATGTCGGCGGCGCGCCATGCTGCCTTCAGCCCGGCCTGGTCGCCGTCGAAGCACAGCACCGGCTCGCCGGCCATGCGCCACAGTAGTTCGAGCTGGTTTTCAGTCAATGCGGTGCCGAGCGGCGCCACCACGTTCTCGAAGCCGGCCTGCGCCAGCGCGATCACATCCATGTAGCCCTCTACGGCAATGACCGTGCCGCCCTTGGCCAGCGCTCCCTTTCCGAGCGCTTGGCGCGCACGGGCGAAATTGTAGAGCACGTTGCCCTTGTGGAAGAGCTCCGTATCGGGCGAGTTCATGTATTTGGCCAGCGCATCCGGCGCCAGTGCCCGCCCGCCGAAGGCGATGATCTTGCCCCTGGAATCCGGGATCGGGAACATGATGCGGTCGCGAAACCAATCATAGGAAACCGGCACGTCGTCGCCATGTCGCACCAGCCCGCACGCCTCGATGTCGGCCTTGGGGACACCCTTGGCGGCAAGGTGCTCCTTCAGCGCGTTGCGGCTGTCGGGGGCATAGCCGAGGCGGAAAGACTGCTGCGTCGCCGGTGTCAGCCCCCGGTCGCGCAGGTAGGCGCGGGCCTTTGCCCCTTCCGGTCCCTGCAGCCGTTCCTGGAAGAACACCGTCGCCATCTCCATGACATCGGTCAGGCTGGCGCGTTCCTTTTCGCGCCGTTCCTCATCGGCATCGCGAACCGGCATCGGCACGCCGGCCATGTCGGCGATCTTCTCGACGGCCTCGGGAAAGCTCATCCCATCGAGTTCGGTCAAAAACTTGAAATGGTCGCCCGAAACCGAGCAGCCGAAACAGTGATAACGGCCCTTCTTGTCCTCGCAATGGAAGGACGGGCTCTTCTCGCCATGGAACGGACAGCACGCCCAATAATCGCCACGCGGCGCGTTGGTCTTCTTCCTGTCCCACGCGACGCGCTGGCCGATCACCGAAGAAATCGGTATGCGGTCGCGTATCTCGTCGAGGAAAGCAGGCGGAAAGCGCATGGGGACAGCTCGTTTGGGCTTCATATAATCACACGGGCGAAGCCCGACGACTCCTAATGGCGACCATACCCGGTTTTCACAGGTCAAAAAGAGAAGGCGGCCCGCGGACCGCCTTCGTGATCTAAACCGGCGCAGCGCCGGTCAGCCGTTCCGCTCACTGCGCGGCGATGGCACCGAAGATCACGCCGGAGAGAACGCTTACCAGCAGATAGTCGTTACCGACCCGGATCCATTCCTGACCGGGACCCGGACGGCGCAGGCCATAGTGGCGATAATCGCGAATCGGCTGATGACGCTTCCAGCTCGAATATCTCTGGCCGTTGCGCCAATGGCTGCGCCTCACGACGATCTTCGTCTTCTTCACTACGACGCGCTTGGTCACGTCGACATGCTTGTTCACATGCCTGCCGGGCTTCTGCCAGTCGACCTGGCTGTAGTTCGACTGCGGCGCGTTTGGTGTGTTCAGGGGTGCAGCCTGGCCCTGCAAGGCGGTTGCAGCCAGCATCGAGAAGGCAATGGCGGAAAGAATGATACGTTTCATGGCGGGTACTCCTTGGTTGTCGATGCCTCGGAATAGAGCCGGAAGGATGAACCGAAACTGAATGCATAGATTACGTTTTCGTAATGATTTCTTACATTTAGAACGACTAATTCAGCGATACCTTTAAAGTGACCGTTCGAGAATGGACGCATGACCTTCCGCAACCCCGCAGGCTATGCAACCATTTTGTCAGCCATCCATTTCCGACACGCCCCGTCGTGTGGCAACACGCGTCCGAACCGGGCAAAATTTATTATTCGGCTAAAATAAGTCGGAGTAGTATCAACCCCTGCAATGTCCACGATTCGCGCCCACTTTTGCCCCTTTGACTTCACCGCGCCCGCGTCGCCGGCACCTGTCGCGTTGCGGGGCCTGGCATGAGTGGCTCGGTCGTCTTGCTGCACCTTGCCGGTGCGGTGGCACTGATGCTGTTTGCCACCCGTCTGGTGAAAACCGGCGTCGAGCGCGCCTACGGCGATGTGCTGCGCCACAAACTGCGCGCCACCATGCGCAATCCGTTCATGGCGGTTCTGGCCGGCTGCGGCCTGGCGGTCGCACTGCAAAGCTCGACCGCCGTCACCTTGCTGGTCGGCTCATTCGCCGGCTCCGGCATCGTCAGCGGCATGTCGGGCCAGCTTGCGGTGCGCGGCGCCGAGATCGGCTCGGCGCTGGTGGTCAAGCTGCTTACCTTTGATCTGTCGCTGCTGGTGCCGGTCTGCCTGGTCGCCGGCACCGTCATGTTCATGGCCACCGAGCGGCGCGACTGGCGCCAGTTCGGCCGCATCCTGGTCGGCATCGGCCTGCTGCTTTTGTCGCTGGAGATGATCGGCCAGGCGTCGGAGCCGCTCCGCCAGAGCACGCTGATGCCGCTCATCGTCAATTACTTCTCCGGCGATCCGGTCACCGCCTATCTTCTGGCAGCGTTGGTCACCTGGCTGTTCCATTCCTCGATTGCCGCGGTGCTGCTGATGGTGACGCTCGCCGGCCGCGGTTTCATCCCGCCCGAACTGGGCATTGTGCTGGTGCTCGGCGTCAATCTCGGCTCTTCGATCATCGCGCCGCTTCTAACCCGCAACGCAGAGCCCGGCGTTCGCATCGTGCCGGTCGGAAATCTCCTGATGCGCGGTATGGGTTCGCTGATCATGCTGATCCTGTTCCTGACGTTCAAGCCGCCGGTCGCCTTCTTGGGCAGCACCGTGCCCGAGCAGATCGTCAATGCCCACATCGCCTTCAACATCTTGATCCTGATCGCCGGCGTGCCGCTGGCGCGCCTGGTCTATCGCGCCTCGGAAAAGATCGTGGCGCTGGGCACCAAGCCGCAACCCGCCAACGCGCTCGACGTCGTTGAGCTTTCCGCGCTCAACGAAAGTGCGCTCGACGTGCCGAGCCAGGCATTAGCCAACGCCACCCGCGAGGTGGTGCGGGTCTGCGAAACGGTCGAGATCATGCTGAAACGGATCATCGAGCTCTATGAGAGCGCCGATGCCGACAAGATTGGCGCGCTGGCCGCACTCGACGACCGTGTCGACAGAAAGCACGCGGCAATCAAGCTCTATCTGGCCAGGGTCACCAAGAACCCGCTGAGCGAGGACGAGGCCCTGCGTTGCCAGGAGCTGATCGGCGCCTGCGTCAAGCTGGAGCAGGTCGGCGACATCATTGTGCGCAACATGCTGGTCCACGTGAAGAAGAAATTCGAGCGCGGGCTGGAGTTCACGCCGGAAGGATGGCGCGAGCTTTGCGCCTTCCATGCCTTGGTGCTTGCCAATGCCAGGCTTGCCTTCAACGTGCTGGTGTCCCGCGATCCGGAGACCGCTCGCCAGTTGGTGCTGGAAAAGGACCGGCTGCGCGACCGCGAGAAGGAAACCAGCCAGAGCCATTTCGTGCGGCTGCGCGACGGCACCGCCAAGAGCGTCGAGACCAGCTCCATTCACCTGGACACCATTCGCGACCTCAAGCAGATTAACTCGCTGCTCGCCTCGATGGCCTATCCCGTGCTTGAGGAGCGCGGTCTGCTCACCGGTTCACGGCTGAAGGCTGGATAGATTGCGTCCACAGGCCAGGTAGCTTCAGAACATCGCCTATGAAAATTGCCGTGGGCCAATGCGCAAAAAAATTATCTTTGCGCGTTTTCCCGTCTGTCGGCTAAAGGATCGTCCCATATCTACCGGGAGGAAAGTCGATGGACACCCATTCTCGCAGCTTCGTCAAGGCGCTTTCCTGGCGCGTCACCGGCACCATCGACACGATGATCATTTCGCTCGTCGTGACCGGAAGCATCAAGCTCGCCGCTGCCATCGGCCTGACCGAGGTCGTCACCAAGTCGCTGCTCTACTATCTTCACGAACGTGCGTGGCTGAAAATTCCTTACGGGAGGAAGGCAGCCGCCTAGCTCTTGCCTCCGCGGCGGGCGCCAGACCGGCGATCAAGAAAAGCTAAAGCGGCGTCGACAATTTCTGGATTGCCCGCTGCCCCCATCCGTGGTTTGAGGCCAGCTTGTCCGAGGATCTCCTTCCCGCCATGCTGCCCCTCATTGCCCTGTTCATAGCTGCCTTCGCCTTCGGCACCACCGAATTCGTCATCGCCGGCGTGCTGCCGCAGGTGGCGGATGGCCTTGGTGTCGCGATTCCGACCGCCGGCTATCTCGTTTCCGGCTATGCCGGCGGCATTGCAGTCGGCGGCCCGCTGCTGGCGCTCGCCACCAAAAGGTTCTCCCGCAAGGCCCTGCTGCTTGGACTGACTGCAGCCTTCACCATCGGCCAGGCCGCCTGCGCGCTGGCGCCCGACTTCGCCTCGATGCTGCTGTTGCGGATAGCGGTGGCCGTGGCGCATGGCGCCTATTTCGGCGTTGCCATGGTGGTGGCCGTCGGCCTCGTGCGCGAAGACCAGCGCGGCATGGCGGTGGCGCTGATCCTGTCCGGCCTCACCGTATCGAACGTCATCGGCGTTCCGGCCGGCACGGCAATCGGCAACATCTGGGGATGGCGTGCAACATTCTGGGTGATGTGCGCGCTCGGTGTGGTGGCCTTCGCGGCAATCGGCGCCCTGCTGCCGCGCAAGACGGGATCGTCGAGCCCGTCAGTGAGCCTTGGAAGCGAGGTCCGCGTGCTCGCACGTCAGCAGGTCTGGACCTCGCTCATTATCATGCTGATGCTGATGATCGGCCAGTTCGGCCTGTTCACCTATATCACGCCGACGCTGCTTGAGGTCACAGGCCTCGACGAGAAATGGATACCTTGGGTGCTCTTGCTCAATGGGGTCGGCGCAACGATCGGCGTCTTCGTCGGCGGGCGGCTCGCCGACTGGAAGCTGATGCCGTCGCTCATCGCCATGCTTTTCCTGCAGGCGGTGATGCTCGCCTTGATCTATGCCGTCAGTTCTTACCCACTGCCGATGGTGATAGCGATCTTCGTCTGGGGCGGCCTCAACTTCGCCATCGGCACGCCGATCCAGACCCGCATACTGACTTGGACCGCGGACGCCTCCAATCTTGCCTCGTCGCTCATTCCGTCGGGCTTCAATGTCGGCATCGCGCTCGCCGCATCCCTCGGCGCGGCCATGCTCAATGCCGGCTATGGCTATCGCAGCCTGCCGGTGGTTGGCGCGGTCGCCATGCTGGTCGCGGTCGCGGTTGCGCTTGCCTCGCATGTCCGGGAATGGCGAAGCCGGGCTGCGCCGCCGCTGCCGGCTGCCGCCGAATAGGGCTACAGATCGATCCGGTAGCGTAGGCTTTCCGCGCCGCCATAGGCCGCGTCCTCGAAGAAACGCCCGACGAGCCGGCCGCCATTGGCCAGAACGACCTTCTGCGAAGGCACATTGTGAGGCTTGCAGGTGATTTCGACGAAGGGCAGGCCAACAGCCCTCGCCTCCACCAGCATCAGCCGCAGCGCCTCGGTCGCATAGCCGCGTCCCCGTTTCCACGGCACCACCGCATAGCCGATGTGGCCGAGCACATGCGACGGCAGCCTGCGGTGCCGTGTTGCCAGCGCAAGCCGATTGAGCCTGCGACTTCCCCGTCCCAGATCCAGCGCCGGAATCCGGGCAGCCGCGGCACCGTCGAACCGTCGGGCAAGGTGATCGGCGGTCCCTTGCCATCGGAATCGTCGAGATCGCCAAGGAAAGTCGCTGGATCCTTTTCGATAGCCGCAAGCTGCTCGCGCGTCGCGTCGAGCAGCCGCACATTGTCCGGCGACCAGCCGCGCTCGAGAGCCGCCTTGTAGGACGGCAGGTGTTCAAGCGCCGGTTTGACGAGTTCGATCACGGGCGCGAGCTTTTTGCTGCCGGATTGCAGGCGCGAGGGCAAGGGCCTTCGGCAGCTTACTGAAGCAGGCTCTTGACGATGCCGCTCGCCTTGGAGAAATCCATCTGACCGGCGTATTTCTCCTTGAGCGCCGCCATCACCTTGCCCATGTCCTTGACGCCGCTGGCGCCGGTCTCGGCAATCGCGGAACGGACGGCGCTTTCCGTCTCAACCTGGCCCAGTTGCGTCGGCAGGAAGTCGCGGATGATGGCCATCTCGTCGCGCTCCTGCGCCGCAAGCTCCGGCCGCTTGCCGTCATCGAACGCCTTGGCCGATTCCTCGCGCTGCTTCACCATCTTGGCCAGGATCTGCAGGATCTCGTCGTCGCTGGCCGGCTCCTTGCCGGCGCCGCGATTGGCGATGTCGCGGTCGTGAATGGCCGCCTGGATTAGCCGCAATGTCGGCAGCCGGCGCTTGTCCTGCGCCTTCATCGCGCTCTTCAGGGATTCGGCGATTTTGCCTCGCATAGTGCTTTCTCCTTCGAATGCGGCGGACAATAGCCGTGCCGAAAGCCCAACGCAAATGCGACACTACCGGCAAATCCCTGATATTGTTCGACGAAATAAATCCGGGCTCGCACTTCCTGGCATCATTGACCGCCTTGGCGCCTTCCCCTATGTACTGGGCCTTGCATGAACTGAATTCTAGTGCACGTCGCCCAAAAGTGCGTAGCTGTTTTGGGCAACGACATGCACACGTGAAAACTTAGCGCGCCGAGGCTGTGAGATCGCCGCTTCGCGCTTTTTGTTGCGCCGACTGAGGGCGCACCTTGAGGAGTGCCGCCGTGGCAACGATGACCGCCGCATCGCCCCCCCCTTGGGCCACCGACAAGCCGACTGCCCTGCTGGTGCTGGCCGACGGCACCGTCATCGAGGGTCGCGGTCTGGGCGCCGCCGGCTCCGCCGTCGCCGAGGTCTGCTTCAACACTGCGCTGACCGGCTATCAGGAGATCCTCACCGACCCATCCTATGCCGGCCAGATCGTCACTTTCACCTTTCCGCATATCGGCAATATCGGCACAAACGACGAAGATATCGAGGACCTCAACCCGCTGGCCCGCGCCGGCGCCGTCGGCGCCGTGTTCAAGGCCGACGTCACCAACCCGTCGAATTATCGCGCCGGAACCGGTCTCGACCAGTGGCTGAAGAAGCGCGGCATCGTCGCACTTTCAGGCATCGACACGCGGGCGCTGACCGCGTTGATCCGCGAAAAGGGCATGCCAAATGCCGTCATCGCGCACGCGCCCGACGGTATCTTCGACGTCGATGATCTCAAGCGCCGCGCCGCCGCATGGTCGGGGCTTATCGGGCTTGATCTGGCCAAGGAAGTCACCTCCGGTCAATCCTCGGTCTGGCGCGAGACGCCCTGGGTCTGGAACGAGGGCTTTGGCGAACAGGCTGATCCGTCGATGCACGTCGTTGCCGTCGACTACGGGGTCAAGCGCAACATATTGCGCCTGCTGGCCGGCCTCGGCGCCAAGGTAACTGTGGTGCCGGCAAAAACCGGCGCCGAGGAGATCCTGGCGATGCGGCCCGACGGCATTTTTCTATCCAACGGCCCTGGCGATCCGGAAGCAACCGGCGACTACGCCGTGCCGGTCATTCAGGATCTTTTGAAGACCGATATCCCACTGTTTGGCATCTGCCTCGGCCACCAGATGCTGGCGCTGGCGCTGGGCGGCAAGACTGCAAAAATGCATCAGGGCCACCACGGCGCCAATCATCCGGTCAAGGACCACACCACCGGCAAGGTCGAGATCGTCTCGATGAACCATGGCTTTGCCGTCGACGCCGACTCGTTGCCGAGCGGCGTCGAGGAAACCCATGTCTCGCTGTTCGACGGTTCGAATTGCGGCATTGCGCTCACCGGCAGACCGGTCTTCTCGGTCCAGCATCATCCCGAAGCCTCGCCCGGGCCGCAGGATTCGCACTATCTGTTTCGCCGCTTCGTCAATCTGATCCGCGAAAAGCGCGGCGAGCCGGCACTGGCCGAGCGTGTTTAGCGCATTGCGTAAAAACGGATTTGACTGACGGCGCCGGCCGGGCTCCCGGCGCCGATCAAGCCCCGTCCGTCACCGCTTCCTGCGCGTGCATGCGTTTGACTTCCTTCGGCGTCGGCTTGGCCACCCTGGTGACGAAGACGACGAGCGCCAGCGTGAGGAAAATCGCGCCGAGCAGATACGGGGCACCGCCGAAAGCTACGGGCGCGTTCGGGCCCGTGAACCAGGAAAAGATCGCCGTATAAAGCAGCGGTGTGATGATCGAGGTGATCGAGAAGATCGAGGTCATTGCGCCCTGGAGTTCGCCCTGGGCGGAAGGTGGCACCTTGGCGGCCGCAAGGCTTCTGAGCGGCGGGTCGGCCAACGCCTCGAGACACCCGACGACGATCACGGCATAGATCATCCAGCCTTGTGACGCGAAGGCGTAGCCGAAGGCGCTGAGTGCGGTAAATGCCAGACCGATTACCGCCGTCTTCCACTCGCCAAGCTTAGGGATCACGCGCGGCAGGACAGTCGCCATGACGATCGCCCCGCACAGGCCGAAAGCGCCGAGCGAGAAGCCGATCTGTTGTTCGCTCCAGCCATAGCGATAACTGGAGACGAACGACCAGACCGCAGGATACATCATGTGCCCCAGCGTCATCAGAAAGAAGACAAGTCCGATCCAGCCGATACCTTCGTAGTTGCGCATCTGGACGAGCGTGCCGACCGGGTTGGCGCGTTTCCACTCGAAGCGGCGACGGTGCTTGTTATCAAGTGTTTCCGGCAACAGAAACAGCGCGATCAGAAAGTTTGCGAAGGCAAGCCCGGCAGCGAAATAGAACGGCACACGCGGCCCGAACGTGCCGAGCAACCCGCCCAGAACCGGCCCGATGACGAAGCCGACACCGAAAGCAATGCCGAGCAGCCCAAAATTCTTCGCACGATTTTCGTCGGTCGAGATATCGGCGATGAATGCCGATGTCGTGGAATAACTGGCGCCGGAAATGCCGGCCAGCACGCGGCCGATGAACAGCATCGGATAGGACCAGGCGATTGCGCAGATCAGATTGTCGATAGCGAACGTCAGCACCGAGGCGAGCAGGATAGGCCGCCGCCCGAACCGGTCGCTCAACCCACCCATCACCGGTGCGAAAACGAACTGCATCGCCGCATAGACGAAGAACAGCCAGCCGCCCTCGATAGCCGCCTCGCTGATGCCGACGCCGGTCAATTCCCTGAGATAGGCCGGCAGCACCGGCATAATGATGCCGAAGCCGATGACGTCGAGCAGCAGGGTGGTGAAAACAAGCGCAAGGCCCCGCCTGGCGGTTTTTCGGTCTATCATGATGGTATCTCCTCGGGCCGCCCGAGCGAACGGGAACACACCTTATAGGCGAGCACATCGCTGGGAACAATGAGGGAACGGGCAGAGTGCTTTCATCCTGACATCCCCTGACTGCGGTCCAGTCTCTCGGATTACGAGAAAACCGTCGGCTCAGATCGGGTTGTTGAACGTGTCGCAGTCCGAAAGCTTGCCGTTCTGGAAACCTCGCGCCAGCCAGGTCTGCCGCTGCTGCGACGTGCCGTGGTTGAAGCTTTCCGGCACGACGTAGCCCTGCATCTTCTTCTGCAGCGTGTCGTCGCCGATCTGTTTGGCGGCGTTCAGTGCCTCCGCCATGTCGCCCTGTTCCAAGATGCCCTTCTGACCGGTGAAATGCGCCCAGATGCCGGCAAAGCAGTCGGCCTGCAGCTCGACCTGCACCGACATGTGGTTGGCGTCGGCTTCGCTCATATTCTGCCGCATCTGGTTGAATTTGGGCAGGATGCCGACGAGGTTCTGCACGTGGTGGCCGACCTCATGCGCGATCACATAGGCCTGTGCGAAATCGCCGGAGGCACCGAACTGCTGATCGAGCTGCTGGAAGAAGGTGGTGTCGAGATAGACCTTGCGATCATTGGGACAGTAGAATGGTCCGGCCGCCGATGAGGCAGAACCGCAAGCAGAGCCGATCCGGCCGCTGAACAGGACCAGCTTTGGATCCTGATAGGTCAGGCCCTCGGACTGGAAAATACCGGTCCAGGTATCCTCGGTCTCGGCCAGCACGGTCGACACGAACTGCTTCATTTCGTCGGACGCGGGCGCACCGGTGCCGCCGCCCTGGCCGCCGCTATTGTCGGTGATCTGGCCGCCGCCACCGGGCTGCAAGCCGCTGTCATCGAGGATCTGGCTCGGGTCGAAGCCGAAATACCACCCTGCCAGGAAAATCAACCCTACGATAATGATGCCCGACATGCCGCCGCCGCCGGCGCGACCGCCGATCGGGATGCGAAACTGCCCCGGCCCACCGCCAAACCCGCCGCTCTGGCCGCGCTCGTCCTCGACATTGTCACTCTGACGACGGCCCTTCCAGAGCATGGCAACCCCCATGACGCAATTTCTTCCGGCCGATCGGGCCGTGTCCCGGTTCGATCGGACACGACCACAATTATCTCAACGGTTACGCCAAGTCACAGTATTTTTCGTGCGAACAAGCAATGCTTGCTGACGCTTGTTTGCTCTGGCCGAAACATCGCAAGGTCTGTGGCGTTCGCCCTGCTCGTGGGAGCGAGTCGCGCCACGTGCTTTTCAGCGGGCGGCGATTATTGCCTTGCGAAAGGCTTCGAGCGTCTCGGCGCTGACATGATGCTCGATGCCTTCGGCGTCGATGCGCGCCGTCTCGGCACTGACGCCGAGCGAGCGCAGGAAGGCCTCGACCGTCTGGTGGCGAATGCGGCTCTCTTCCGCAACCTTGCGGCCGGCCTCGGTCAGGAACACGCCGCGATAAGGCTTCCGGGAGACCAGCCCGTCGGCGCACAGCCGCGTCAGCATTTTCGCCACCGTCGGCTGAGCGACGCCGAGCCGTGCCGCGATATCGACCTGGCGCGCCTCGTTGCCATCCTCGATCAGGTCGGCGATGAGCTCGACATAATCCTCGACCAGCGCGCTGCGGCGCGCTTCACGCGTCTGCCTGAAGCCTTCCGAGTGGATTTCTGCATCAGGCAGCGGCTTTTCGCGAGGAACCGGTCTTTTCTTCAGCGCCAATACGCGCTCCTCCCGGCAGTTTGAATCGACATTGCAGTCATAACACGGAACCCTATTTGTTCTGGCCGTTTATTTCCATTCGGTGGCCGGCGCAACCGGCGGTCACTGCGGTCCGGCCGCACGGCCAAGCGGCTACACGAAAAAGCTCCGACAATGAAATATAGCATATTGCATAATGTTCAGCCGTGGCATAGATAAGGAGAGAACATCGATCGTTCCAGTGGAAAGCCATTTCATGTCGGAAGCCGAAGCCACCTCAGCCCCCCGGTCCATGTGGCGATTTGCCCGCCCGGAGGACGACGAGCAGCTCAGCCTGCGCGAAGTCAACGCAACGATCGCGGTGCCGCACTCGGGGATCTGGCTTCGCCGGCTGTTCGCCTTCATGGGGCCGGGCTACATGGTTTCGGTCGGCTATATGGATCCGGGCAATTGGGCGACCGACCTCGCCGGCGGAGCCCAATTCGGCTACACGCTGCTTTTCATCATCATGTTGTCGAACCTGATGGCGATCCTGCTGCAGGCGCTCGCCGCCCGGCTCGGCATCGCCACCGGCCGCGACCTTGCGCAGGCGTGCCGCGCCTATTATCCGCGACCGGTCAATTTCATGCTGTGGGTCGCTTGCGAACTGGCCATCATCGCCTGCGACCTGGCCGAGGTCATTGGCACGGCAATCGCCTTGCAACTGCTGTTCGGGATTCCGCTGATCGGCGGCGCCATTATCACCGCGCTCGATGCCTTCCTGCTGCTGCTGCTGATGAACAAGGGCTTCCGTTTCCTCGAGGCCTTCATCATAGCACTTTTGATTGTCATCTTCGGCTGCTTCGCCATTCAGATCTTTGCCGCCGCGCCGCCGGTCGGCTCCATCCTGCACGCCATGTTCGTACCGTCGTCCGAGATCGTCACCAATCCGGCGATGCTTTACATTGCCATCGGCATCATCGGCGCCACGGTGATGCCGCACAATCTCTATCTGCACTCCTCGATCGTGCAGACCCGCGCCTACGAGCGCACCGATCGCGGCAAGCGCGACGCCATCAAATGGGCGACGACCGACTCGACCATCGCGCTGATACTGGCGCTGTTCGTCAATGCTTCCATCCTGATCGTGTCGGCGGTGGCGTTCCACGGCACCGGTCATCACGACGTTGCCGAGATCGGCCAGGCCTTCGAGCTTCTGTCGCCGCTGCTTGGCCTCGGCATCGCTTCCATCCTGTTTGCGGTGGCGCTGCTTGCCTCCGGCCTGAACTCGACGGTCACCGCGACGCTGGCCGGCCAGATCGTGATGGAAGGCTTCTTGCGGCTGCGCATCCCGCAATGGGCGCGCCGCCTGCTGACGCGCGGCATCGCCATCATCCCGGTGGTGGTCGTCACCGCGCTCTATGGCGAGAAGGGCACCGGCCAGTTGCTGGTCTTCAGCCAGGTGATCCTGTCGATGCAGCTTCCCTTCGCGGTCGTCCCGCTGGTGCAGTTCGTCTCGGACAAGCGCAAGATGGGCAATTTCGCCATTTCCCGCGCCGTCGCCGTGCTGGCCTGGGTGGTTGCCGCCCTCATCCTGGTGCTCAACTTCAAGCTGCTCTACGATACGGTCGTCGGTTTAGGCTGAGCGTCTGCTCCAAACTGACCCAACAACGTCGGCAATCATCCGTCCTTCCAGCCCTGGAAATTTGCCGGCCGCTGTCGGACAAATGTCTGTCTGCCCGTCCTTGGCTCGAAGTCCGGCCATCACGGCACGGATCAGGGAAAGGGAGCTCCAATGAGGAAGATCATCGCCGCAACATTCGTCAGCCTCGACGGCGTCATGCAGGCGCCCGGCGGCCCGCAAGAGGACCCTGTCGGCGGCTTCAAATTCGGCGGCTGGACGTTCCACTACTGGGACGATGTGATGGGCGCCGCCATGGGCGAGACGTTTTCAAAACCGTTCGCGCTGCTTCTCGGCCGCAAGACCTACGACATCTTCGCCGCCCATTGGCCCTACCAGAAGAATGACCCGATCGCCGACAGCTTCAACGCCGTCACCAAATATGTGGCGACGCACAGGCCAGATACGCTGTCCTGGCAAAACAGCCAGCCGCTCGGCAGCGATGTCGTGGCGACGTTGCGCCGGATGAAGCAGGAGGACGGCCCCGACCTGCTCATTCAGGGATCGAGCGAGCTGATCCAGACCTTGCTCGCCAATGACCTGATCGACGAGATCAGCCTGCTGATTTTCCCGCTGGTGCTGGGCAAGGGCAAAAAACTGTTCGGCAGCGGCGCGATGCCTGCCGCCTTCAAGCTGACCCGTTCGCAGGCATCGACCACCGGCGTCCTCATGGCGAGCTATGAGCGCTCCGGCGAGATCAAGACCGGGTCCTTTGCCCCGGAACAGCCTTCCGAAGCCGAGATCGAGCGGCGCAAGAACTGGAAGTAGATGCCGCAGGGCGATCAAGGACGGCTGAACACTGGCCGTCCTTTTTGCTGTTTTAAGCCGCCTCTCGTCGCCGTGCCAATCCATCGCGGAGGTGGCCCGCGAATGCCAGTACGGCAGGCGCAACGCTGTGCTTCGGCAAATGCAGATTGATTGCAAAATTCGGCAATGACGGCAAATCCGGATCGTTGGCCAAAATATCGAGGTCCGCAGGTACGGTCGACGCCAACCAGGTGGTGACGGCCAAGTCCGAACGCACTGTCGCCGTCGTCGCGTCGATGCTGCCGTTTTCGAATACGGTGCGCCATGCCAGCCCGTGCTCGTTAAGCGCCTCCAGCACCACCGGACGGAACGCGCAGGTCTCGGCGACCATCGAAACCGGCAACGGGCGTTTGCTGCGTGCGCCGCCGCCTTTGGCGCCGACCCAGACCAGCCGGTCGACAACAAGGCATTCGCCGGCCGACCGACCGACCGGCTCCTCGATCACCGCGAGCTCTATTGTGCCGGCCGCCAAGGCCGCAGCCAGCTCCGGCGACGAGGCGCAGACAAGCGAGATCTCGACCTGCGGATACGCCTCGGTATAGGCCTTGAGCACCGGTGCAAGCAAGGTGCCGACAAGGTCGTACGGCACGCCAAGCCGCACCTGACCGGCAACTGCATCGCCCGCCATCTCCGCCAGGATCTCGTCATTGAGCGAAAGCAGGCGCTTGCCCTTGCCGAACAGCCGCTCGCCGGAGCGGGTCAGCCGCAATCCGCTCCGATCGCGATCGAACAGCCTGCAGCCGAGAACCTCTTCCAAACGCTTGACCTGCTGGCTGACGGCACCTTGCGTCAAATGCAGCGCGTTGGCGGCCGCCGTCATGCTGGCCCTGTCGGCAACGGTGACAAAGGTTCGGATCAGGGCGGTGTCGAGGTTGCGGAGCATCAAGCCATTATATTTGCTAATGCATGTCATAGCAAACATTGCATTTACTGATGAGCCAAACAGCTTACCGTGCAGGCTTCAAAGGAAGCAGCATGTTTGAAACCGTCCTTCCCCTCGTCCTGTTCGCGCTGGTCTCTACCTCAACGCCCGGCATGGCCACGACGTTGTCGACGGCGTCCGGCGCGCAGTTCGGGTTTCGCCGCTCTATCCCGCTGATGGCCGGAAGTGCGGCCGGCCTGGCCACAGTGGCTGCGGCAGGGGCTGCCGGGCTCGCTGGTCTGCTGGCCGCCGCTCCTTCGCTGCAACTGGCAATGAAAATGGCCGGTACCCTCTATCTGGTATGGCTTGCCCTCAAGATCGGCCGCAGCGGTCCGCCCAATCTGGACGTGGCCATGGCAAAGCCGAACAGCTTTTTGGGCGGCGCCGGCCTGCAATGGATGAACCCAAAGGGCTGGGCCATGGGGCTGGGAGCGGCGGCATCTTTTGCCGCGCTCGCCAAAGGGCCGCTGCAGCTCGCCTTGCTGCTCGGCGCCGTCTTCGGCCTTGCAGCGGCCCTATCCCTGGCGGCATGGTGCGTGGCGGGCACGCTGCTCGCCCGGTTGCTGCGAACCGAGCGGCAGTGGCGCATGCTCAACGCCGTGCTTGGCCTGCTGCTGGCCGCCTCGATCATTCCGATGTGGCGGACAGCGTAAGGTTGGTCTTTAGCTATGTCAGGCAGTGTAACGCGCCGCCGGCTTGCCGGCGAGAAGACTGCCGAAAAAGCCTTGCCGAACGCCAAGAAAGGCATCCACCCCGGCAACGTCGGCAAGACCCGGCGCCGTGAACGCTTCACCCTTTGCCAGGCCAACCAGCGCTGCATCGACCAGATCGTCGGCCGTCATCACGATCTCTTGCGGCACATTGGCAATATCGCTTCCCGCAACTTCCCAGAATTCTGTCCGCGTGGCCCCCGGCAAGACCACCTGCACGGCGACCTTCGTGCCCGCGACTTCCCGCTGTAAGGCCTCGGTGAAGTTGACGACGTAGGCTTTGGTGCCGCTGTAGATGCCGCCGAACGAGGTATCGAAGGCAAGCACCGAGGCGATGTTGACGATGGCGCCGCGGTTGCGCGACAGCAGCCCCGGCAGCACCACGCGCGTCAGCCGAGTCAGCGCCACGACATTGACCTTGATCATGCGCTCGGCGACATCGGCTTCAGCCGTTGCCACCACCTGCGCGCCGCCAAGGCCGGCATTGTTGACCAGCAGCGTCACGCTGTCGTCGGTTGATATCGCCTGCTCGACCCGTCGCAGATCGCCGTCGTCGGCCAAGTCGGCGCTGATGACGCTGACCTTTTTGCCATACGCGTAGCGGAGCCTCTCCGCCAATTCCTCCAACCGATCGGCGCGCCGCGCCACCAGCACCAGATCATAACCTTGGCCGGCGAGCCGGTCGGCATAGATCGCACCGATGCCGGACGAGGCGCCGGTGACGACCGCAGTACCTTTGTCCTGATTGCTCATTGTCTTGTTCCTTGTGGTTCGATTCCAAATGCCGGTGCCGCAGGGCAACACCCCTGCTTCGACTGGCACACGAATTACTGGCATATGCCACTATTTGAACGTAGGCATATGCCACCATCTTGTCAATCCGGGGAGCAAGGACTATTTCTGGTTTGCATCGAGGGCCCTTCCGGTCCCTCATCGGAAATCCGCCAATGTCCCAAACCACCCTGCCCGGCCTGGCGCTTTGCAACAACGCCATGCTGCGCCGCGCGACGCGGAAACTCGGCCAGTTTTATGACGATGTGCTGGCCCCATCGGGTCTGAAGGCCACGCAGCAGGGCCTGCTCTACCAGATCCACATCGGCGACGAACCGACGATGGGTGCCATTGCCGCGGCCCTCGTCATGGACCTGTCGGCCCTCGGTCATACGCTGAAGCCGCTGATCAGGGACGGTTATATCGAGACCTTCGCCGACCCTGCCGACCGCCGCATCAGGCGCGTCAGGCTGACATCGCAGGGCCGGATCAAGCTCGAAGAAGCTCTGAAGCTGTGGCAAGTCGCTCAGCAGCGCTTCGAAGAGATGTTTGGAAAAGAGCAGGCCGCAAGCCTGCGAGCGGCGCTGCACGAAATCGCCGCGCTTGATTTCGACGTACCGCCGGCCGCGAGTTGAATTATCGGCGGCCGGCAGCCAAGCTCCGCTAACAGCCCTATTCGGCCGGCATCGCCACCGGTCGCGCCGCCAGGTGGCCCGCCAGCACTACGCCCAGACCGATGATCGGGAATGCCGCCGCGACCACGCCGAGGTCGGCCGGTGCGCCATAGCGCAGCACCGCTGCGCCGACCACGGCACCCAGTGCGACGCCGAGATAAAGTGCCGAAGCGTTCAGCGACAGCACGATGGGCGCGGCATCGGGCGCCAGCTTGATGATGCGGCTCGCCTGCGCCGGCGGGAATGCCCAGCCGACGATGCCCCACGGCACCATCATGGCCATCAATGCCGGCCCGGCGATCTCGCGCGGCAGGAACATCGGGATCAGCGAAAACGTGACCAGCATGGCGGCACTCAGCGCCAGCGACCAGCAGACGGTGCGTGTCGCGCCGAAACGGTCCGCGGCCTGACCGCCGCCGATATTGCCGATGACCGCGCCAACGCCGAAAGCGAGCAGCATTCCGGGAAGCGCGATCGGGTTCAGTCCGCCGCCTTCGATCGCGAGCGGCGCGACAAAGGCAAAGACGGTGAAGGCGCCGATCAGAGCCAGGATGGTCGTCACCAGGATAGGGATGACGCCGGGGCGAAGTGCCGCTGCCAGCCGCATGCGGAGCGGCAGCCTTGTGCCGACGATGCCGCGCGGCAGCCGGTACCACAGGATCGCGCCAGCGAGCGCGCCAAGGCCGGCAATGGCAAAGAAGGTGCCGCGCCAGCCGGCAACCGTCGCAACGAGCGCGCCCAGCGGTGCGCCGACCGCGACCGCCACCGTAGTGCCGCCGACGACCACGGCAATGGCGCGGGCGCGGTGATGATCGTCGACAAGCGCAACGGCCGTTCCCTGTGCGGTCGCCGCAAACAGGCCTGACGACAGCGCCATGACGATGCGCGCGATCAACAGCAATTCGAAGGAGGAGCTTAGCGCCGCGGCGACGTTGCCCAACGCGAAGAACACCAGCGTCCACAGGATGACGCGGCGACGGTCCCATTCGCCGGTCAGCGTTGCCAGGATCGGCGTGCCGATCGCATAGGCGAGCGCAAACGCGGTGATCAGCGTGCCGGCGAGCGGA
The DNA here is from genome assembly GCF_040319905.1 of Mesorhizobium sp. M0833. Lineage (NCBI taxonomy): Bacteria > Pseudomonadati > Pseudomonadota > Alphaproteobacteria > Hyphomicrobiales > Phyllobacteriaceae > Mesorhizobium > Mesorhizobium sp. M0833. The sequence goes on from NZ_JAMYOQ010000022.1 coordinate 76,619, forward strand.
ACGGAGATGGCGGCATCCTTTGCAATATCGGGCAAAAGGCTGGAGATGACGAAACCTTCGGTCGAAATCGTGAACGATCCGAGCGCAAGCCAGATGAGGCGCTTATCCATGGCAATTTCCTTAGTTCAAAGGTTATTGAACAATTGGACATAACAGGGCATGATGTCAATAAAGCCGCTGCAAAATAGCCGAACCATCCTGACAGCCCGGTGTCAGGACGGGGCGACGGGACGAAACAATGTGTCCATTGGCCACGAGAGGAGATGCGTTGAAATCGGCTCCAAATGTGCTTAATTCCTGGGCATGACCTTGCCCCATCCCACCGCCGACCAGATCAGCCTGGCGAACGTGCTTGCTGTGCTCGGCGACCCGACGCGGTTGGCCATCGTGCGCTATCTCGCCAGCAAAGAGGGCGTGCCGCTGAATTGCAGCCGGTTCCTCGACTTCGCCTCGAAGACCAATCTGAGTTACCATTTGGCCAAGCTGCGTGAGGCCGGCGTCACCCGCACCGAGGCGGTTGGCACCAGCCGATTGATCACGCTGCGCCGTGACGATCTCGACCGCCGCTTTCCGGGCTTGCTCGACAGCGTTATTGCCGCGGCCGGCGACGACGCATCGTTGCCGGCGGTCGGCGGCCACGAGATCGAAGTCCGCGCCTGACCGGCGCGAAGCTGGGTTCCGCTCTCGCCCGCTTCGCGAGACGAGCAAAGTAGCTTCACCTGCCCTCCAGCCATTCCAATTAACGGAGCCTGCCATGCGCATTGCCGTCGTCGCCGACATCCACGGCAATGTCCTCGCGCTCGACGCCGTGCTCGACGATCTGCGGCAGCGCGGCGGCGCCGACCTCATCGTCAATCTCGGCGATTGCGTTTCCGGCCCGCTGTGGCCGCGCGAGACCATGGAGCGGCTCGAGGCGCTCGACCTGCCGACGGTACGCGGCAATCACGACCGCCGCGTTGCCCGCGACACTGCCGACGAGACCATGTGGCCGTCCGACCGCTACGCTCAGGAACGGCTGACGGCAGGCCAGCGCGAGGCGCTGTTCGCGCTGCCCGTCACGCTGAGGTGGCGCCAGGCGTGATCGCCTTCCATGCCCGGCCCGACCACGACGAAAAATACCTGACTGACGCGATCGTCGAGGGCCGGCTGGTGCGCGCCCCGCTGGCCGCCATCGAGCGGCGCCTCGGCGCGGTCGATCCCGCCTGCCGCATCATGCTTTGCGGCCACAGCCACCGCAGCGAGCTGATCCGCATTCCCGGCGGTCCGGTCATTTTCAATCCGGGCAGCATCGGTTGCCCGGCCTATGACGATTCGACCCCGCCGGCGCATGTCTCCGAGCAAGGCTCGCCGCACGCCCGCTATGGCATCGTCGACTTGCACCGCGATCGTTTCGAATCCATCGCCGTCGACTATGACCATGAGGCGGCGGCGTATCAGGCCGAGCAGGCGGGACGGCCCGAATGGGCTCACGCGCTGCGCACCGGATTTATGTCCGGCTGAACGCGGAACGTGTTCATGCCGCCGGGCTGAGCTTGCTCATGCCAGGCTGAGCTTGCTCATGCCGGGCTAAGCTTGCTCATCCCAGGCTGAGCTTGCTCATGCCAGGCTGAGCTTGCTCATGCCAGGCTGAGCTTGGTCATGCCGGGCTGAACGGATGACCGCCTTCGAGCGGCAGAAGCCGCAATCTTTAGTTGTCGGACGCGGATCGCTTCGATCGCCTGGCAGGACGTCGGGCGATGGCCGCCGAAGTCTTGGGCGTCGAAGTCTTGGGCGATGAAGCCTTGGGCGATGAAGCCTTTGGCCGTGACGTACTGGGCGTTAGATGCCCTGGGTTGAAAGTCTGTGCTGGAGTCGATTCGGAACCGGCCCGAATGTCGGCGTCGCGCACCTGCTGGCCAAAGTTCAGACCGGTCAGCTCTTCGATCTCGGCCACCGTCGAAAGAAACTCCGATACCCTGGCAATTTCAAGCGGGTCGTCGAATGCCTCGGCACGCTCGCCGAACGCTTCGGGCATCACTTCCAAAACCGGCTTCTGGTCGGCCAGCAGCGCGATGGCGCGCAGGCCAGCTTGATCGGACCACAGCGCGATCTTCCAGAACTTCAGCGGAACATGGCTGTCGAAGCGGTAGGGAGGATCGTCCTCGCGGAACACTGGCCCGGCAAACACCGTGACCCGGCCTCGCGTCGTATAGGCGTTGCGCAGCACATAGGTTTCCACCGCGCGCCATCTCAGCTTCCCCTTGGAGCCGGGATGGTCAAGCGAGCTTCCCTGATTGAAGAAGCCGACTTGCGGCGCAGCATTGGTATAAAAGAACGTGTCGCGTTCTGCCGCGACCGCCTCCTGATCCACCCCCCATGCGGGGTCGCCCCGAAGCGTAATATGGCCCTTCTGGAACATTCGAGCTATTCGTTCCTTGGATTTTGCGACGGGAAATCCGGGCACATTCTGGCTCGAATAGAATTCCTGGGTCATCTGCTCGCCAAGGTCGATGCGGCGATCGGGCCGGAAAGCATCGCTGGCTTCCGAACCGGAAATCGACTCCACCCCCAAGTCGACAAGCGACGGGTTGTCGATGACCGTCTTGTCCTCACGATTGACCGCCTTGGTACGGGATCCATCGATATTGCAGGCGGTGACGAAGGCAAGCCTGCGATCGGCGTTCATCAAGATCGAAAAATGATGGTAGCGCAATTCGTGTGGGTCCTCGCCCGGTTTGGCAAGAAGGTTCTTGGCCAACCGATAGGGTGAATTGGCAACCGTCGGCATTGGCAGGACAAAGCCCGGTATGAAGCCGGGCTCATACCCTCCACGATCGTCGAAGTCCTCTGTTTTCCAACCCGCGGCCTCGGCGATGGCCACGACCTTGGCGGGTTCGCTTGCTGGACCGTCGTTTCGTCTCGCATCGCCTCCGTCGCCGTCGATCAACGGCGCCCGGACATTTATCTCGACGGGAAAAGTCCACGTGACCGAGCCATCGGCATTATGTCTCGTCGCCGGCGGGCCGCGATCCGGTTCAGGCCGCTGCACCGGCTTGTCCGGCACGTCTCCGCGACTGTCGGCGTTCAGCCGAACTTTCTCATCCATCATGCGCGGCGTGCCGGACCAAATCGCCAGAGCTTCCGAAACCGCCGATGCCGACGAGCCCGGCAGCCTGGACTTTCTAGCGCCCAGATCGTCAACGATGGCGCTGATCCGTATGCCTTCGTTGATCTCGCGCGCAAGCGCATAGCCAGCTATGCCCGTCACCTCGTGGAACGGGCCGGCCCAATGGTGTAGGGCAATGGGCTCCCATTCGTTGTTGAAGACCGGTGAACCGGACGAACCCTGTTCGGTATCGGCAACATAGTGCAGCACTTGAACCGTTTCGTCGCGGGCCACCAGCCGGTTTTCACGCAGGACCAGTTCCTTGAAGCGGCCATCGGGATGCTGGACGATGTTGGCGATTTCGCCGAGCATATGCTTGTCGCGCGCGTCCGATAGCGAGATAAAACCGAACTCCCCCAGTTCCTTTGGGCCGGAACGCCGCTCGCCGACCCCGATCAGCGTGTAATCCAGACCTTCTATGCTATCAGTCACGAAACAGGATTCAGGATCGAACAGGAACGTCGTCGGCGTGCGCACGGCATTTGCACCGTCCTGCTCATAATCGAACTGGACCTGGAAGCGCCGGGAATCCGCCGGCGACGAAATCACATGGTTGTTTGTGAGGAACAGCCTTGGCCCGACCAGAAAACCCGATCCTTGCGGATTGCCGTTGAGAAAGGCAACGCGCCCGACCGCGTCGGCAGCACGGCGCCCACGCTCCAGAAATGCGACCCCGATGAAATCGAGCGTTGGGCCGAGAACTGCCTCCGGTCCTGGCTGTTTGGCGGCGGCCTTTCTTTCCCCGGCAGATCTCATGTCGATTGCTGCCGATATCATCTCCGCTTCGGTGCGGCTGAGCGACGCCTTTACCTGCAACCTGTCGAGGCGCCTGGAGAGGGTCTGTTCGGCGGCCAGCGGATTGCCGTTGGCGATGTGACCAAGTGAAGCCTCAATTTCGGCGCGCGTTTTCTTGATACGCTGGCGAACTATGTTTTCCACTTGCGCGAATATTTCAAGGTCGACCATATTGCCCTCCTCAACCTTACTTGAGAGAGTGCATATTTACATGAAATGTGCAATATTTTGCCGGCTGTTAGTTCATGGAAGTGGCCTGGTAGCGATTCAACACGCGGCGCCTTTTCGGGCTTACACAGCGCCGCCTCGTCGCCTATAAAAACCCGCTGGCGTGCGATGGCGCTTTCGTGCCTGGCCACGCCTTCGGCAATTGAACCTACCGCCCATGGCAGATGATTAGGCGCACAGTAACACTCCTGACGACGCTGCTTGCGGTGGTGGCCGCTCCGCTGATGCTGGCGGAGCTGCCGGCCAACGGCCAGGAGCCGGAGCCCATCATCTCGATTGTGACGGGTCTCGCTCCCGATGACCTTCTGAACGTGCGCGCCACGGCGTCGGCCATGGGCAAGATCGAGGCGCGGTTGCCGAGTGGATCGAGCGTGAAAAATCTCGGCTGTGGCGAGGTCAGCGGCTACAAGTGGTGCAAGGTCGAAGACATTGACGACCCGAAGCTGAGCGGATGGGCACCCGCACGCTACCTCGACCCCATCAATCCCCGGCAAGTGACACCCCAGGCGGCGGCCAATGCGGAGAGCCCTGCCTCTCAACCGCTGCCCGATCTGACGACGCGCCTTGGCGCAACTGCTCCCGAAACGTCGCTGAACACCGCTGACGCAATCGGCAGGGTGGCTATCGAGGACGCTTACCGCCTGGCCCTGGCCGCTGGCGATCCCTCGACTGGACAGGTTGATGGATCGGCGCCCGCGGCAGTGGGTCCCGTCCAGAATTTCGGCGCGACCAATGCGGCGCCTCCGGCCGACGCACAGACCGTTGCACGGCTGCAGCCGCCGGGGACACCATTCCCAGGTGCCGGCAACGTCATTCCTTGCGCGCGCTATCTCGGCCAGCCAATGACCAACTGCAAGGCAGGCGTCGCGCGCACCGGCGACAAAACCGACGTGACCGTGACCTGGCCCGACGGCGGCACGCGCATCATCAGCTTCCAGGCCGGCAAGCCGGCCGGTTCGAATGGGCCGGGCGAATTCCGCTTCACGCGCGAAGGCAGCCTCAACATCATCCGCGTCGGCGCGTCCGAACGCTTCGAGATTACGGATCAACTGGCGTTGGGGGATAGTCGTAAGGGGAATAAGGCAGTAGGGCAGTAGGGCAATATGTTTGAAGGGCGGCCGAACCTCTGCCCTACTGCCCTACTGCCCTACTGCCCTACTGCCCTACTGCCCTACTGCCCTACTGCCCTACTGCCCTACTGCCCTACTGCCTCATTTTCGGGGTTACATCCGGCAAAACTCTTCCCTATAAGGCCCTCCTAGCCTGATACCAGAATCGCGAGCACAACCGGCCGGGTCTTCCCGTCCGGTTTTTCGTGCAAGCCGCCTGCCGAACGGACCTTCGATATGCCAAGACGCACCGACATCAAGTCGATCCTGATCATCGGGGCCGGCCCCATCGTCATCGGCCAGGCCTGCGAGTTTGACTATTCCGGCACCCAGGCATGCAAAGCGCTGAAGGAAGAGGGTTTTCGCGTCATCCTGGTCAACTCCAATCCGGCCACCATCATGACCGACCCGGAGCTGGCCGATGCCACCTACATCGAGCCGATCACGCCCGAAGTGGTTGCCAAGATCATCGCCAAGGAGCGGCCCGACGCGCTGCTGCCGACCATGGGCGGCCAGACCGCCCTCAACACCGCTCTGTCGCTGCGCCGCATGGGCGTGCTCGACCGCTATCAGGTCGAGATGATCGGCGCCGACGCCACCGCAATCGACAAGGCCGAGGACCGTGCACTGTTTCGCGAGGCGATGAGCAAGATCGGCCTGGAAACGCCGAAGTCGATGCTGGCCAACGCCACCGACGTCAAGAATGCCGACCGCAAGACGCACGAGGCCGAACGCGCCGCGCTGAAAGCCGAGAAGCCGGAAAACCTCGACGCCGCGCTCGACGCGCTGGAAACCCGCTGGAACCTCGGCGAGGGCGACCGCAAGCAGCGCTACATCAGCCATGCCATGGCGATTGCAGCACAAGCGCTCGACCATGTCGGCCTGCCCGCAATTATCCGCCCCTCCTTCACCATGGGCGGCACCGGCGGCGGCATTGCCTACAACCGCGCTGAATTCTTCGAGATCGTCCAGTCCGGTCTCGATGCCTCGCCGACCACCGAAGTGCTGATCGAGGAGAGCGTGCTCGGCTGGAAGGAGTACGAGATGGAGGTTGTCCGCGACAAGGCCGACAACTGCATCATCGTCTGCTCGATCGAGAACATCGACCCGATGGGCGTGCATACCGGCGATTCGATCACCGTCGCCCCTGCCCTGACCTTGACCGACAAAGAGTACCAGATGATGCGCAACGCCTCGATTGCGGTGCTGCGTGAGATTGGCGTCGAGACCGGCGGCTCCAACGTGCAGTTCGCCGTCAATCCGGCGGACGGCCGTCTGGTGGTCATCGAAATGAACCCGCGCGTCTCGCGCTCGTCCGCGCTGGCCTCCAAGGCGACCGGTTTTCCGATCGCCAAGATCGCCGCCAAGCTCGCCGTCGGCTACACGCTGGACGAGCTGGAAAACGACATCACCGGCGGCGCGACGCCGGCTTCGTTCGAGCCGAGCATCGATTATGTCGTCACCAAGATCCCGCGCTTTGCCTTCGAGAAGTTTCCCGGCGCCGAGCCGGTGCTGAACACCTCGATGAAGTCGGTCGGCGAGGTCATGGCCATCGGTCGCACCTTCCAGGAATCGCTGCAGAAGGCGCTGCGCGGGCTCGAGACCGGCCTGACCGGTCTGGACGAGATCGAGATCCCCGGTATCGGCCACGGCAGCGCGCCAGCCAGCCATGTCGACGACCGCAATGCCATTCGCGCCGCCTTGGGCACGCCGACACCCGACCGGCTGCGCATGGTGGCGCAGGCGATCCGCATGGGCACCTCGCTGGAAGACGTGCACGCAATGTGCAAGATCGACCCGTGGTTTCTTGAACAGATCGCCGGCATCCTCGCCATGGAAGACCGCATCCGCGAGCACGGCATCCCCAAGGACGCCGCCAATCTGCGCATGTTGAAGGCGATGGGTTTCTCCGATGCCCGCCTCGCCTCCCTGGTCAGGAAAGACGTCGAAGAAATCGAGAAGATTAGGCGTACGCTCGACGTTCATCCGGTCTACAAGCGCATCGACACCTGTGCCGCCGAGTTCGCCTCGCCCACCGCCTACATGTATTCGACCTATGAGGTGCCGTTCGCCGGCGTGCTCGCCAATGAGGCGCAGGTCTCGTCGCGCAAAAAAGTCGTCATTCTCGGCGGCGGCCCCAACCGCATCGGCCAGGGCATCGAGTTCGACTATTGCTGCTGCCATGCGGCGTTTGCGCTGCGCGACGCCGGCTTCGAGGCGATCATGATCAACTGCAACCCGGAGACCGTCTCGACCGACTACGACACCTCCGACCGGCTCTATTTCGAGCCGCTGACGCCGGAGGATGTGCTGGAGATCCTGCGTGCCGAGCAGGCCTCGGGCGAGCTGGTCGGCGTCATCGTCCAGTTCGGCGGCCAGACGCCGCTGAAGCTGGCGGATGCGCTGGAAAAGGCCGGCATCCCGATCCTCGGCACTTCGCCCGACATGATCGATCTGGCCGAAGACCGCGACCGCTTCCAGAAGCTGCTGCACAAGCTCGGCCTCAGCCAGCCGAAGAACGGCATCGCCTATTCGGTCGAGCAGGCCCGCCTCGTCGCCGGCGAGCTCGGCTTCCCGCTGGTCGTGCGCCCGTCCTACGTGCTCGGCGGCCGCGCCATGCAGATCATCCACGACGAGAGCATGCTGCAATCCTATCTGCTCGACACAGTGCCCGGCCTGGTGCCGGAAGACATCAAGCAGAAATACCCCAACGACAAGACCGGCCAGATCAACACGCTGCTCGGCAAGAACCCGCTTCTGTTCGATACCTATCTGTCGGGCGCCATCGAGGTCGACGTCGACTGTCTCTGCGACGGCAAGTCGACCTACGTCTCCGGCATATTGGAACACATCGAGGAGGCCGGCATCCATTCCGGCGACAGTGCCTGCTCGCTGCCGGTGCACTCGCTGCCCTCGGAGCTCGTTGACGAGCTGGAGCGCCAGACGGCCGCACTTGCCCGCGCGCTCAATGTCGGCGGCCTGATGAACGTGCAATATGCGATCAAGGACGGCACCGTCTATGTGCTCGAGGTCAACCCGCGCGCGTCGCGCACCGTGCCCTTCGTCGCCAAGACCATCGGCCGGCCGATTGCGAAAATTGCCGCCCGCATCATGGCCGGCGAGAGCCTGGAAGACGCCTTCGCCCATTACGGCGCCATGCCCGACCCGCGCAATCCCGGCCACATCGCGGTCAAGGAAGCGGTGTTCCCGTTCGCCCGTTTCCCCGGCGTCGACATATTGCTCGGCCCGGAAATGCGCTCGACCGGCGAGGTCATGGGCCTCGACCGCGATTTCGCGCTGGCCTTCGCCAAGAGCCAGCTCGGGGCGGGTGTTGATCTCCCCCGCGCGGGCACCCTGTTCGTCTCGGTGCGCGACGAAGACAAGAAAGGCATCTTGCCGGCGGTCAAGCGCCTCGCCGGTCAGGGCTTTAAAGTGCTGGCCACGTCAGGCACCGCCCGCTTCCTCGCCGAGAACGGCGTCGCAGCGGAGAAGATAAACAAAGTGCTGGAAGGCCGCCCGCACATCGAGGACGCCATCCGCAATCGCCAGGTGCAGATCGTCTTCAACACGACTGATGGCCAGAAGGCGGTGTCGGATTCGAAATCGCTGCGCAGGGCGACGCTGATGCAGAAAGTGCCGTACTACACGACGCTATCGGGCGCAGCTGCGGTGGCTGAGGCGATTGCGGCGCTGCGGGCGGGGAGCCTCGAGGTTCGGCCGCTGCAGGAGTATTTTGCCTGAGTGTCTCGTTTCCTTGAGAACATTTGAACACCGTGTTGCTATTCCTAGGACGTAGACTCATTACCGCGTAGCCAGATTCGGATTGCGACGAGTTTGAGGGCGGCGAGATAGTTCTCAGCCAGTTTGTCGTAGCGGGTCGC
>NZ_JAMYOQ010000023.1:0-83405 GCF_040319905.1 Mesorhizobium sp. M0833
CAGTTGCCGGTGCCCGGGGTGCCGCGATCGCTCTCTGACAAGTGAATATACTTCAGGTGATCGCGAGCGGCCAGAATACCATTGGCGGCCCCTTTCTCCTCGATGTTCATGTGGTAGGTGTCGAGATGAACAAAGATGTTGTCGGCGCCGACTTTCTCGAGCATCCAGACGGCCTGCGCGCCAGTATTTATAAGGTGGTTCTCGTAGCGATTCACCGCCTCGATTCCGAGCTCTATGCCCCGGATCTTGGCGTGCTTGGCGGCGACCGTCAGCACATGCGCGATGTTGTCGTATTCCTTTTCGGTGGGGGGCAGGCCGGTGCGTTCGCCAATACCGCCGAAAATCACGCCGGAAAGCGCCAGCGCGCCCATCTCTGCAGTCTTGTCGATCGCCACTTCGAGATGTTCGATAGCGGCATCCGGCCGCACCGAGGCCCAGGCCCGCTCCGGCAGGCCAAGCGAACAAACAGCTGGAAGATTGTGCTTTTCGAGCAAGGCGCGCGTATGCGCGGCATCGACCGCCGGCGCGTTCAGTAGCGCGATCTCGATAAAGTCCATGCCGTATTTGACAGAAGCGGCGATCGCCTTCTCTGCGCCGGCCCGATCCCAGTTCATCGTCCACATCGAGGTGTGGACCCCAAAACCATGCATCTAACTCACCCTTTGTTTGTGTTCAGGAACTTTAGGCGCCCGGCAAGCCAGCGCAGGATCATCACCGTGATCATCAAAATGCCCCAGACCGCCGTCGCCAGATGCTGGTTGGCGCCCATCAGATTGAGTCCCGAGGACAGTAACTGGAGCACCACGAGCGCGACGAAGACAGGGATCACGCGACCGAAGCCGCCGAAGGGATTGACCCCGCCAAGAAAGCAGGCAAGCACAGTGATCAGCAGGTAGGACTCGCCGTGTCCGACACGCACCGAATTGAAGCGGGCCAGCATGATGATGCCGGCGACCGCACACATCGCACCGGACAATGTGTAGACCAGAACCTGCACCTTGCGCGTATTGATGCCGGAGTAGCGCGTGGCCTCGATGTTGGAGCCGATCATATAGGTGTTGAAGCCCAGCTTCATGCGCGTCAGCAGGAGGTGCCAGATCAGCACACACGCGATGAATATGAGCAACGGAACCGGGATCCCAAGAATCGAACCGTAGCCGATCGGCGCCAGGAAGCTGGGAAAGCCGGACACGTCGCCGCCGTGGGTCAGGAACTCACCAAGACCGCGCAGGAAAATCATCATCGACAGCGAGACCAGGATCGGGTGAGCCTTGGTGTAGGCGATGACGAGCCCCATGATCAGTCCACTAAGTGCTCCGACCGCAAGGGCAAGGATCGAGCCAAGGACAAAGGCACCGATGCCCGCGTCGACGCCGCCCTGGCTTTGAAGGATCCAAGCGAGCGTCAGCCCGGCGATGTTGGCCGTGAAGGTGATGGCCAGGTTCAGGCCGCCGGTCAGGATCGGGAGCAGCATGGCGAGTGTGAGCAGGCCGAGCTCCGGCAGTTGGTAGGCGACGGAGCCAAAAGTAGCCCGGGAAAGGAAGTTCGGTGCGGCAATGCCGAACACGATCATGACTACCGCAAACGCGGCAAGCGGACCTGCCAGTTCGGGGCCGAGCAAGTTGCGGACGCGTTCAATCACAACCGTCATGAAGGCATCCGCCGGCTTTTCAGGAACGGCAGCAGCCGTTCAATGCTGGTGTTCGAAAGGGTAATGGCGGCCAGGATGATGGTGCCGACGATCATCTTGAACGCGAAAGGCGACACGCCCATCAAATTAAGTCCGTTTTGGGTGATCGAGACCAACAGAACGCCAAGGATGCAGCCGAGCACGCTGCCTTTGCCGCCGCCAAGCCGTGCACCGCCAAGGACCACGGCTGCCAGGACGTCGAGTTCGCGCCCATATAGGGCGTTGGGCACCACTTCCTGCGCGTAATGCGCTTGGACGAGACCGGCGATGCCCGCCATCAGGCCAAGCCAGCCGAACGCGATAAATTGCATGGCCCCAACATTGATGCCGAAGCGGCGCGCGCCTTCCGGATTGTCGCCGAAAGCGTAGAGCTGGCGACCAGTGGTCGTGCGCGTGATCAACGCCCAGGTAGCGAATACGCAGATCGCCATAATGAGCACGGGTAGGGTGATCTCCGCCCACGTGCCATCAGCCATCTCGCGCTCGAACAGGACCACGCGGGCGGTGAGCCAGTCCGGCAGATTGTAGATTGAAACGCCGCCTGTGAAGAACATCAGCAAGCCGAAGAAAATGTTGAAGGTCGAAATCGTGGCGACGATCGAGATGATCCTGAACCTGTGGATCAGGAAAGCATTGATGCAGCCCAACGCGATGCCCAATGCGCCAGCGATGGTGAGGCCGACAATCCAATTCCCGCCCCCGATCCAGCCAAGGACGATTGCCGTCAGATATTGTACGACGGAGGCAGCAACCGCGAACGAGATGTCAATGCCGCCGGCAATCAGCACGACGAGCAGACCGACGGCGAAGATGATGTTGACCGAACTTGTGTTCAGGAGGTCAAAGGCATTGCCGAGGGTGAAGAACCGGTCTGTCGCAAACGACAGGAAGGCGCAGATGACCGCGATCACGGCGAGCAATGCCAGCTCCGTTGCGTGAGAGCGGACAAACCTACGCATAGACCGCCTCTTCGATCGCCTGGAGGGACGTGGCGCCGGGAACGTATTCGCCGACAATGCGCCCCTGAGCTATGTGCAGGACACGGTCCGCGTTGAAATAGACTTCAGGGATCTCGTCCGAGATCAGGATAATCGACAGGCCGCTGTCGGCCAGCTTGGAAACGATATCGAATATGCCGGCACGCGCGCCAACATCAACACCGACCGTCGGTCCGTCGAGGATCAGCAGTTTCGGTTCAGTCGCCAGCCATTTTGCAATGGCGACACGTTGCTGATTTCCCCCCGACAGGGTCGAGACCGCGTCTTCCTGCTTTCCGATCCTAACGCCGAGATCCCTTATCCAACTACTGACTAGGGATCGTTTGCGATCGCTCGAAATGAGACCGCCAGAGAGAATCTTGTCCAGCGAGGCAATGACCATGTTGTCGGCAATTGCCTGGGGTTGAATGAGACCTAGCGACAGCCGGTCTTCCGAAAGATAGGCGACACCGGCGGCGATCGCGTCACGGTTGGAACCGAAGCGGACCGGTTTGCCATCCAGCACAACAGAGCCGGACCTCGGCTTGCGCATGCCGAACAAGGTCAACGCCAACTCGGTGCGCCCTGCCCCGAGTAACCCTGTGACGCCGAGCGTCTCGCCGCGGCGGACCGTCAATGACACATCCTCGAATTCGCCAGGCCGCGACAACCCCTTGACCTCGAGCGTAACCGGGCTCGTGCTCAAATCGCGATGCAGGACGGAATAGTCGAAGGTCTTGCCGGTCATCAGCTCTGTAATGCGCGACTGGGTCAGACCTTTGGTCGGAAAGACGCCAACCAAGGCGCCGTCGCGCAGCACCGTCACACGACTGGAGATTTCGAGAACCTCCGCCAGGCGATGACTGACGAACACAACGGCAACGCCCGACGCCGACAGGTTCCGCACAATGTCCAGCAGATAGTCGGTTTCAGATTGAGTGAGCGACGCCGTCGGCTCGTCCATGAAGACGAGCTTCGCCTGGCCGACGAGGGCGCGCGCGATTGCCACGATCTGCCGCTGTGCGATGGGAAAATGGTGTAGGGCGAGATCGACATCGAGGGTAATACCAAGACGTTGCAAGGCGTTGGTCGCGACACGGCGCATTTCGGCATAGTTCACCAGCCGCGGCCAGCGGCCGATGACAGTCTGGAACGCGATGTTCTCGGCGACAGTCATCTCGGGAAACAGGGCGAGGTCCTGCCAGATGACCTGAATCCCGCCGGCCTGCGCCGCTACCGGCGACATGTGGGAGTAGCTCTGGCCGTCATAGTCGATCACGGCGCCCGCCTCGGGCTTGTAAACGCCGGTGATGACCTTGATCAGCGTGCTCTTGCCGGAGCCGTTCTCGCCGGCCAGGCAATGCACCTCGCCCGGCAGCACCTCAAAGCTGACATTCTTCAGCGCCTTCACGCCGCCGAACGTCATGTTGACGTTGCGGAGCGACAGCAACGGCCGTGATGCGACGCCATCGAGTGCCTGATCAGCCATGGAGTTGAACCCTGGATCCAATCGCGTTAACACATCCTCAGCCGGGCAGGCTCGAGGCCAGCCCGGCTGCCACAGCCTTGGGAGGCTTTACAGACCCATCGCCGCGAGGCCGTCGACAGTGTCCTTGTTGATCGGGACCAGCTGATCGACGATGATGTTATGGTTTTCGAAGTCGGGCTTGACTGTCCCTAGCCCTTCGATCGTATCGCCATCCTTCACTTCTTTGCCCTTCATGAGTTGGTCGGCCAGCGTGACGAAGACCTCACCCGCCTGCTTTGGATTCCACATGAAGCCGCCGGAGATCGCATCGCTCTTGATGAGCTTCTGGCCCTGCCCCGGCGAGAATGGGCCGAGCACGAATATCTGGCCCACCTTGCGGCGCTCTTCGATTGCACGGCCAGCGCCAATCGGGCCTTGGCTGCCGAAGGCAAGGAAGCCTTTCAAGCCGGGATTGGCGGAAATCAGGTCAAGTGCAGTGCTGCGGCTCTTGTCCACATCCTCGGCGACGCCATAACGATCGCCGACCAGCTTCATGTCCGGATGGTTCTTCTTCAGATACGCGATTGCCGCATCGGCCCAGGCATTGTGCAGCGGCACTGTCAGTGAACCAACGAAGACTGCATATTCACCTTTGCCGCCCATCTTGTCCGCCAAGAGCTTCGCATGAGCCTCACCGAAGCCGGTCGCGGACGCGAGTTCGAAATCCCAGTCGGCGCCCTTCTGGCCGGGCGATTCATGCGTGATGACGATGATGCCGGCGTCCTTCGCCTTCTGCAGGACAGGTTCAAGCACCTTCGCGTCATTCGGCACGACACCTATGACCTTGACGCCCTGTGCGATCAGATCCTCGATGGCGCGAACTTGCAGTGCCGGATCCGCACTGGTCGGGCCAACCATGAATGCGTCGACGCCGAGCTTCTGGCCGCGCTCCTTGATGCCCGCCTCCATTGCGTTGAACCAGGGAATGCCGCCGATCTTGACGACGACGCCGACCTTGCCGGCCTGCTGAGCCATGGCAGCGATTGAGCCGCCAAGCACAAGGGTCGCGGCGAGCGCCGCGATCATCAACTTTTTCATCTGAACTCCTCCCATAACGTTCCCATTGGGAACATACCTCCGCCACCGATTTGCGCTTGCACAATCGATGGTGCAAAGACTATCTTGCATCAGGGTGCGCTCGTCAAGGGAGATATTGCTCCAGCGAATATTGCTCTAACGAGACCCTCCGGAGGGCCAGATGGATCAGCAGGTCAAGAAGAAGGCGACGATCTATGATCTGTCCGTGCTATCGGGCAGTTCGCCGTCGACCGTGAGCGCAGTGCTGAATGGCACTTGGCGCAAGCGCCGCATCAAGGAAAGTACGGCGGAAACAATTCTCAGCCTCGCCGAACGCCACCAGTACACCACCAATCTGCAGGCGCGAGGCTTGCGACGGTCGCGATCTGGCCTCGTCGGCCTGATGCTGCCCATCCACGACAATCGCTACTTCTCCTCAATGGCGCAGACATTTGAGGGACATGTGCGCAGCCGCGGTCAATGCCCGGTCGTGGTCAGTGCCAGCCGCGACCCGGAAGAGGAACGCCGGACCGCGGAGACGCTGATTTCCTACTCAATCGACCAGCTCTTCATCGTCGGCGCCACCGATCCCGACGGCGTGCACGAGGTCTGCGAGGCGGCGGGACTGAGGCATGTCAACATCGACCTCCCGGGAGCAAAGGCGCATTCGGTGATCAGCGACAACTATGAGGGTGCGCGGATGCTGACGGAGGCAATCATCCGCCAGTTCGGCAATGATGACCCCCTGCGACCGGACGAGCTGTTTCTGTTTGGTGGCCGCAACGACCACGCAAGCCGCGAGCGCATCGCCGCCTTCCATGCGACCAAAAAGGCGCTGTTGGGCGCCGACCCTGATGACGGAGTACAGTCCTCCGGCTATTCGCCCGACATAACATTGCGTGCCTTCGAGGCATTTTGCCAACGCCATGGCAAGTTGCCCCGCGCATTGTTCATCAATTCGTCGATCAATATGGAGGGTCTGCTGCGTTTCATGGCGGGCCGGCCGGCGGAGATGTTTAGCGAGCTTGTCGTCGGTTGCTACGACTATGACCCCTTCGCCTCTTTCCTGCCTTTCCCCGTAATCATGGTGCGGCAGAATTTTGAGGCGATGATTGCGAAGGCGTTCGAACTGATCAATGAACCTCCCACGGCCCCGCAGATTTTCCTGATTGCGCCGGAGTTGATCCAGCCCAGGTCTGCCCTGAAAGGGCCGCTGGACACGTTGAAGGATATGGCGTGAAGCGCCCCAAGAACCGGTCTTTGCACAGCTCTCTTCATCCAGGCATCAACGCCTGGCACATGTAGCGTCTTTATGGAAGTCAGCGGCGGCAGCGGAACAGTGGCGCGCAGGGAAGTTCGGCGCTCGCAGCAAACCTTTCCTCACAGTATTGCTGCTGGATCAGTTGCTCCGATCGGCTCGCGTCCTTGCTCTGGATACGCAAGCTCGCTGGACTCGTTATCTGTTGAGTAGCCTCAGGAGAAAGTTGAGAATGAAACCTGGCGGGCGCCCTTCGGTTGCGCGCGGCCGGGCGGTGAAGGCCGGCGACGTGCTGCTGTCGAAGCGATGATGCCGAACGCGACGGCACCATAGCCGAGGTGCTGGCCGGCGACTGGCTCGATGCCACGGATCCGCTGATCGCATTCGGGTGAATGGCAACTCGACCAAAGGGCCCACGTCTTATTGCCGCGACTTGCGGACGTCGTGCGGTGTGCAGTGGAGGCGGCAACGAAAACATGCGGGCTGAGATGCGCCCCATCGCAAGACTGAGTGCGGCCACGCCGTCGAAGCCCTTTTGGTCGAACCGGATGCGGATGTGGCAATGCCGGTGACTTTTTAGACAGCAACGGGATGTTTCCTGTTCAGTCGTTCCTGCTGCGGCGTCTGGGCGTAGAGTTCCCGGTAGCATTTGGAAAAATGCGACGCCGAAACGAAGCCGCACGCGATGGCCACTTCGACTATGGGCAAGGCTGACTGGATCAGCAAATGCCGCGCGCGCTCAAGGCGGATATCCAAATAATAGCGGGCCGGGGAGCGACCCATTTCGAGATGGAACAGACGCTCGATCTGCCGTCGCGAGAGCCCGACATGGTCGGCAATATCACCAATCGATATCGGTTCGGACGGATTGGCGTCCATGAGTTCTATGATCGTCAGCACCTTGGAGTTCTGAACGCCAAGCCGTGCTCGCAGAGGAAGTCGCTGGCGATCGCTCGGGCTGCGTACTCGATCGGTCAGCACCTGCTCACATACGTGCCTGACCAGAGTGTCGTCGAAATCATCGCCGATCAGCTTCAACATCATGTCGAGAGCAGCAGTCCCGCCGGCGCATGTATAGATGTTCTGGTCGACCTCAAAAAGGTCGGCAAAAACGTTGGCGTTCGGAAACGCCTCGGCGAAGCCAGGCAGGTTTTCCCAATGGATGGCGCAGCGTTTGCCAGAGAGCAACCCGGCAGCCGCGAGCACATGCGCACCGGTGCAGAGCCCGCCGATCGCAACACCGCGATTATGTTCCTCGCGCAACCAGGCAAAGGCCGACTTGTTTGAATAGCGCTCGATGTTGATGCCGGTGCAGACGATGACCATCGATGCCCTATCTGGGCCAGCCATCTTTCGCCGCTCGTCCTCCAACGACGTGTTCACCGAGCACAACACGTTGTTCGAAGCGGGTACAGGCTGCCCGTCGATACTGGCGAGCCGCCATTTGTAGGCTTCGTAACCGAGCATCCGGTTGGCGATGCGGATAGGCTCCAGCGCCGTCGCAAAGGCGACCATGGTGAAATCCGGCACAAGGAAGAAGACGAGGGAACGCTTGAGGCGATGTTCGGCTATATTCATTGGGCCAACGTTGGTGTTGCGAACAGGATGTCGCGATTGCGTTGTCTACGCCAGACGCGGCAACAACGGTACTTCATTCCACATGGTGATGAGATTCCGTCGCAGCATGCAATTTATCATATTTTCCTTCCCAAGAGCATGAGAACGGTGGGGCGGCCAGGCAGGTTCCTGGGGCCAAAATGACGTTGCGGCTCATGCGCATGGGCTCGCCTGCGGCCCGCGAGCACCTGGCAGCCGGCCACCCGAGTCCCCCTTGTGCAACAGCGCCTGACCGGCCCCCCCGCCAATTCGCGCGGCGGAGGCTGGGAAAGTTCGGCGCACGCCACAAACCCGTCCCCTCATAGTTTTGCTGCCGCCGGCGACGCGGGCTCGGCGTCCTGGCTATTGGTTAAGCAGCCACAGAACAAACGAGACACGACGCTAAGCAGAATCCGGTGCCGATCGGATCGTAGAACGTGAAGTTCTTACGTTCGATCACCATCACCAGGCAATCTGCCCAGACCGACCCTCGACAACCAGGGCGACAAAAGGCCTCGTGCAAGTATGATCAAATCAACGACAATCGGCGTTCGCGACATGGCGACCGAAACGGATCGGGGAATTCTCGATTGTTCTTTCAGCGCAGGAGCGAGCCGCTACCTGAACCTTTGGACGGCCTGCTATGTTCATTTACCCGGGCGATAGCGCTCCCATTTGGGACACGCGACGTTGTGGGAGCTGAGATCAGCGAGCAAATCAAGCCTATCCAGAGGAGCGGAGCATCCCCTCCTCTCTGGCAGCGGCCTCGAAGGCCATGCGGACCTCCTGAGGCGACACCCTGCCCTCAAACCCATCTATGCAGGACTGCAGCGCCAGCTTCCATTTAGGTCCCCTCTTAGGCCATTCATGAGTTCCTCGGCAGCACCCTCGACGTGATTGACGCCGTAGGTGACCCCGGGTCGGTCGGTCTTCACAAATACTGGAGGGTTGAACCAATGAAGTGCCATAAGTCGGAATATAGCGCGGCTACCGCGTTGGCGGGAACTGACGGGAGTTCTCGGAATGTCCATCGAGGGTGTCGGCAGTCTCAGCAGCAATCAATATGCAAGATCTGAAGGTAAGTGTCGCCCTGGCCGTCTGGCTGGTGGTCGGTTTCGTCGTGGTGGCGATAAGGTTGATTGCTCAGCCGGAAGGTCTGCGGCAGCGGATGGTCATTCGCCCTGGGCGATGTTGTTCATGTGGGGGCGCAGGCGCCATGAGGCGGAGGTTGAGGACGAACAAGCGGGCACGCTCTGAGCTTTAACAGGCGCGGCGTAGCATCCCTCCTTCCTAGGCAGCAGCCATTTAGAGGGCAAAAAGTCCGTTCGCGCCCACGCAAAGTAATGGGCACATATCAGCCACAAAAAAATTGGCCCGATCTCGCGTAGCAGTGCAACGCGGGCGAACTGCCCCTCCTGTATCAACAGGAGGATTTCGTATCGAGCGAAATGCTCGCTAGAATTTCCTGGAGATCGGCGGTCATGTTCAGGCTCATCTCGGCAGGGAGCGGGCAACAAGCCGAAGGCGTTCATAAAGAACGGCCTCGTCGAACTCGCCGTCCGAGAAGAGTGCCATTGCGCTCACGCTCAGGCGCTCCGCCTCCATGCTACCAACGGAGATACCTGCCTCGGCGCAGACACGATCAAAGACCTGCTTTAACAAAGCCAGATCACCAGGATACGCAGTGCCACTCATTGAGACAGGCCCATCGCAGCAGATACTTCGAAAATCGCCTCGGTTAGCTCTTCATCGGATGCGGCCAAATAAGGCGCAGCCCGCCTAATTTCCTTCACTGCCGCTTTGATCGAAACGGTGCCGTCATACTCGGCCCTGTTTAGAAGTGCAGCGATTGCTTGTTCCAGAACTGGACTTACCCTTTGGACACTGCTCATCCACCCCCCCAACGATACGCCCCAGCGGAATAATAATCTATTCTGGGTTGGCTTCAATTGGATGTAAGAAACGTACGGTTGGTCATCATTGCTTTGCCCGCAGTTCGGAATATTTCGCGCAAGAATATTGCGCATGCTCGTCTTAATGCGTCCCGCCGCGGTGTGGCTTAGAAGGGCTCTCGTGATCTGCCCAGGGATTTGCACGTCGAGGTGCCGGCCGAAGGTGGACGTCTCCTCACTGACCATTCAGCATGCCGGTCGCGCTGATGATCCGTCGGTCGCGGGCCAGCGCCCCAGCCATGCTGGGCGTGCCAGCTTGTCAGCCGCTCGCTATCGAGATCGAGCGCGTCCCAGGCTGAGTCGATGGAAGCGAAGCTTGCCGGCTTGATATTTGCAACGAATGAGGTTTGTTGGCGGAATAACGAATTGTTTGCGTGATTTGGCAATAAACAGCCCATCCGTTTCAACGCGCGACATTAGACAAGAGGAAAACTCGATGACCGTTTCTCCAGACCAAAGCGACCAGGCTGATCTCGTATCAATTACCGCCGACATCGTTTGCGCCTACGTGTCGAACAATCCCCTGCCGGTCGGCGAGTTGTCGAAGCTGATCGGGGATACCTATGTTGCTTTGCAAGGGATCGGCACACCTGTGGCTCCAGCCGCAGTCAAGCTGGAGCCCGCGGTGTCCATCAAGAAATCAGTGACACCGGATTTCATCATCTGCCTGGAAGACGGGAAGAAATTCAAATCCCTGAAGCGTCATATCGGGACGCATTACAATCTGAGCCCTGACCAATACCGCCAAAAATGGAACCTTCCCTCAGATTATCCGATGGTGGCGCCAAACTACGCGGCCACCCGCTCGGCCCTGGCAAAATCAATAGGGCTGGGGCGCAAGACGGCAGCACCGGCAACAACTGCGGCGGAAAAACCAAAACGAGCTGCTCGCCCCGCGACGGCTGTTAAGTCCCCAGTAAAGAAGGCGCGCAAGGCACTCGTCAAAGCGTAGCGTGCTGCACGAAAAAGGAGGTCCTTGCGGTGTCGTACCTTAAAATGGCGAAGCCTACTGTTCCAGCATCGTTGAGCTTGATGGCCTGGACTTCAATGTCCGCCGCCCTGCTTCAGGGAGGCGTCGACCGGGATCAGAAAGTTTTCGCCGCCGAGCTGGAAACGGTGGCCGGAGAGTAGACGCCCGAGTAGACCCAAGTCGCCGCGCCGCACATGCAATGTCCAATCGCTCCCTTCCGGGCCATGTGTTCCGGCGCGTGCGGAAGGTGGCGGGCCAGCGGCCTAAGCCCGCTTCGTCGCGATCTTGGCAGATTTGATCTTCGGCGGCAAAGTTTCGACGAATGCCAGCGCAAGGTGGAGCCAGCCACGGAGATCCGCCTCCGTGGCCGTGCCCTCCGGCGCAACATGGACATAACCTTCCATCGAACGTCCGCCCATTTCCATCGGCCGCGCGTGCGGGCGGGCGGCAGCCGCCGCGTGCCCTTCCTTGCCGACGCGCACCAGGAGCCCGCGCTTCGAGGTGCCGATCAGCATGTTGCCGTTGAGCATAAAGCAGGTGCCGCCGAACATCTTTTGTTCGGTGACTTGGCGCGGGCCAAGGGCGGCGCGCAGACGCTCGACCATGGGGTCGGGTGCGATGCTGGTGACTGACTTTGCCATGCTCACCGCCCTCTGCGATTTGCGGGAGACAGGCAAGCACGGAAGCGGGTGGAGATTCAAGTGGAGTGGCGCGGCGTCCCCTTCCCCCAGCGGGGCGAAGTTGTTTTGCCGGACGGAAAAAGGGGGCGCTATCCCCTCTCCCCTGCAAGGAGAAAATCGGTCTCCGCGTCCTTCCTTCGCGCCGGCCTGGCCCGCGCTTCGTGCAGGATCGCCGCAGATCCGCTAGCATATCATGCGTCGCCCTTTCGGCTTCGCCTCGAGCGGGTGACCCCCTCCGATTTGTCTCCTTGCCCTCCGGGTCGCTACGTCCCGCCAATCAATCGACGGCAATTGAGAGCGACAACCGGCCGAGCTTTACAGAAAAAGGGAAGTCGGCGGCCCATCTTTTCAATGAGCATTGCCTGAACCCGCCGACCTGCGGATTGCCAGTGGCCCCGCGATTCGCAGCTTTGCCGGAACGGAAGCGTGCCGTCTAGGCGTGTATCCGTGATACCTGCGCCCTGCAGATACCCGTTGCATACCCCATTTTTTGGCCAAGTGGATTACTTCATGCCTGCGTTAAGCACCGCTGAGACGTGCGGATGCCTATGTATCGGCGCTCGCGGGCGCCGCTGGGCCCCCGAACACGATCACCCGCTAGCCGGCTCGCACCCGCTTGCTCGACGGCGGCCGCTTCGACCTCGACACCGCCCGTGGAGTGTTCGCCCGGTTGCCTCCCGGCCGCAAGAATCAGCTCTTCGCCCGATTGCGCGCTGCTGCCCTGTTTGGGCAATGCAAGCTCAGTCCTGTGGTTCCGTGGCTGTCGCGCAGCACGAGACATGCTTCGCCTGCCACGAGACGCGTGTCCAGGGACACGACTACGTCTTTACCCGCTACGCGCCGTAACTCGGTTCCCGCGCAGAGAAACGCAGGGCGAACACGAGGGCGAGTTTGCGGCATCCCCGGCCCTCACCTGCGCTCGACGCGGTGAAGACCGCACCCCACAACGAAAGGATGTTCCAATGAAAAACTTGCTCGCAGGCCTCGCAATTATCGCGGCCACGTTCGGTAACGCACAAGCGCAGCCCGACAAACCCACCATCGTTCTGGTTCACGGCGCCTTCGCTGACTCTTCGAGTTGGAACGGTGTCGTTGAGATTCTTGAAAAGGACGGCTTTTCCGTCGTAGCGGCAGCCAATCCGCTGCGAGGCGTCAGAAGCGACGGAGACTATGTCGCCGGCGTGCTTTCCTCGATAGAAAGCCTGGTCGTTCTCGTCGGCCATTCCTATGGCGGGTCGGTGATCAGCGACGCTGCCGATGGTCATGCCAATGTGAAGGCGCTGGTCTATGTCGCCGCATTTGCGCCGGAGGCGGGTGAAACCGCTGCGCAACTTGCAGGCAAGTTTCCAGGCAGCACGTTGGGTCCGACACTCGCTCCTCCTGTCGCGCTGTCGGGCGGTGGAAAGGATCTCTACATTCAGCAGGACATGTTCCACGATCAGTTTGCCGCCGACGCTCCCGAAGCGCAAGCCAGACTGATGGCCGCAACGCAGCGGCCGATCGCGGAAAGCCGCCCTCAACGAAGCCCAGGCCAAGGCTGCTTGGAAGAGCATTCCAAGCTGGTTCATCTACGGCGACGCGGACAAGAACATCCCGCCGCGAGCATCTGCCTACATGGCTGAACGGGCTCACGCCCGCGAAACGATCGCGATTAAGGGTGCTTCGCATGTGGTGATAGTGTCGAATCCTGGGCCCGTAGCGCGGCTGATCGAGAATGCCGCCAGGGAGATATCGCGATGAAAGCCGTCGTCATGAACCGCACCGGGGGACCGGATGCGCTCGAAATCGTCGAGCGCCCCGAAACTGCTCCCGCGAGCGGACAAGTTCTGGTCGAGGTCGCCGCGGCGGGCGTGAACTTCATGGACATCGGCGTCCGCCAGGGCATGGCCTAGACGGAAACGCCCAATCCCAAGGTTCTGGGCGTAGAGGGTGCCGGGCGGGTGCTCGCCGTGGGCGATGGAGTCGAGCATTTCCGGCCCGGACAACGGGTTGCCTGGGTGTACGCGCCTGGAAGCTACACAGATCGGGCGATGGTACCGGCGGACGCGCTCGTGCCGATTCCGGACGGGATCGATGATCGTACGGCCGCTTCCGTGATGATGAAGGGGCTCATTGCCAGCCACTTCGCCACCGAATTCTATCCCGTCCAGCCCGGCGACGTCGCGCTGGTCCATGCGGCGGCGGGAGGCGTCGGATTGCTGCTCACCCAGATTATCAAGCTGAGAGGCGGGCACGTGATCGGCCGCGTCTCGTCCGCTGACAAGATCGCCGTGGCAAGAGAGGCCGGAGCAGACCATGTGATCGTAGACACCGAGGGGCGATTCGCCGAGGAAGTCGTTCGCCTGTCCGGTGAAGGCGTCCACGTCGTCTACGACGGTTCCGGCCCGAAGACCTTTCAGGCTTCGCTCGACTCCCTGCGCCGCTCCGGCACCTTCTGCTGGTACGGCCCGGTGCTGGGCGGTCCCGGACCGCTCAACATCGTGACCCTGCCGAAAAGCATCAAGATCGGCTACGCAAGGTTCTTCGATCATATCCACACGTCGGCACTGCTTCGCGCCCGCACCGGACAACTATTCGACTGGATCGCCAGCGGCGACCTGAAGATCCGGATCGGCGGCGTCTACCCGCTCGCCGTAGCAGCATGCGCACATGCCGATATGGAAAGCCGTGGCACGACGGGAAAGCTTCTGCTCGTCCCCTGAGCCATCCGGCCTTTCTCACAATACGGTTCTCGGGAGGCGTCAATAAGCAAAGTTTCCGAGATCACTCCGCCCATTGCCGCTCCTCGATTGCCTTCTCCGTCAAGCTGCCTCCGCTGCCCTGGCGCGAGAGCGGAGCAGAGATCGTCGAAATCGCTGATCATTCTGGCACTGGGTCTGGCTTTTGAGATCGGTCTCCAGGTCCGCGATAAAGTACTGATCGATCCAGAACTGCTCCTGCGGAGTTTGGCGATCCGTGATAGTCATATATGTTAATTCCAAAAGGTCCGACAGACCGGCGGCCGCGCAACCTGTGATTTCGGCGACCTGGTGAAGTACCGGCGTTACTTGCCGGGGCGGCAATCGCATGGGACTGCGCGGGAGAGCGGGCCGGCTTGGTTCGTCGGCCATTGACGGGCTCAAGCGGCGTTAATCTTCATCTCTGCGCCGCGGACCATTTTTGTTACGGCGGCGAAGTCGAGCTTCCCCGAGCCCAGGACCGGCACTTTCGCAACGACGCGCACTTCGGCGGGCACCATCAGGTCCATGCCGCCATTAGCCTTGGCGAACATTAGGAAATCGGTGCGTGTGGCGTTAGCGGCCTCGGTGATGAGGATCAGCTTTTCACCCTTGCGTGCATCCGGCATGGTGGCGACCGCCGAAAGCGAGCCTTTCCACAATTCGCCCGCAAGCGCCTCGACTGCGGCCAGCGAGATCATTTCGCCGCCGATCTTTGCGAAGCGCTTGGCGCGGCCAAGAATGGTGATGAAGCCGACGTCGTCGATGCCGACGACGTCGCCCGTATCATGCCAGCCGTCTTCGAGCGGCTCGATCACGCCCGGGTTCTCGGCGCGCAGATAGCCTGCCATGACGTTAGGCCCGCGCACGAAAAGCCGTCCGCCATCCTCGACGCCGGGGACCGGATCCAGGCGATATTCCATACCCGGCATGATTTTGCCGACGCTGCCGGAGCGGTTGTACATCGGGGTGTTGATGGAGATCACCGGCGCGGTCTCGGTCACGCCGTA
This sequence comes from Mesorhizobium sp. M0833, assembly GCF_040319905.1. Lineage (NCBI taxonomy): Bacteria > Pseudomonadati > Pseudomonadota > Alphaproteobacteria > Hyphomicrobiales > Phyllobacteriaceae > Mesorhizobium > Mesorhizobium sp. M0833. Next base: position 15,396 of record NZ_JAMYOQ010000023.1, read on the forward strand.
GCCTTCGAGGATGCGCAGGCCAAACTTTTCCATATACGTCGCGCGCGTCGAAGCCTTGACCGGTTCCGCGCCGGCAAAGCAGTAGCGCACTGAGCGGAAGTCGTAAGGGTGCGCGGTGCGGGCATAGCCGGCAAGGAACGTATCGGTGCCGAAGATGATCGTTGCGTTTGAGGCGTAAACAAGCTCCGGCACGATCCGGTAGTGCAACGGCGAGGGATAGAAATAGATCGGCACGCCCGAGATGAGCGGCAGCACCGTGCCCGCCGTCATGCCGAAAGAATGGAAGATCGGCAGCACATTGAAGACCTTGTCGCCCGAATGGAAGTCGATCCGCGAAGCAGCTTGCGCGGCATTGGCCAGGATGTTGCGGTGGGTGAGCACCACGCCCTTGGGCGTGCCTTCGGACCCCGAGGTGAAGAGGATCACCGCTGGGTGTTCGGGCTTGCGGGCCACCCGGGGTGTATTCTTGCGCAAAAGGCCGAGCAGCTTGTCCTTGAGGCCAATTGTGGTCCGCAGATCATCGAGCCAGACGATGTCGACCGAGCGGCCGAGCTCCTCGACCACGGCGCCGAGTTTTGCTTGTTCCACAAAGGTGCGGGAGGTCAGCACGGTGCGCACCTCGGCGGCCTTGCAAGCGGAGAGGATGTTGGCCGCACCGGCAGTGAAGTTCATCATCGCCGGAACCTTGCCCGCCGACATGACGCCGAGCAGCGTCGCACAGGCGCCGTTGGCGTTGGGCAGCATAATGCCGAGCGTCTGCTGGCCGGCATAGAGGTGCTTGAATTTCTCGCCAAGCACGGCGGCGGCTGTCAGCAGCTTGCCGTAACTCAGCGAACCGGTGACCGGGTGCTGCACGGCGAGCTGCTTCATGCCGCGTTCGTTCGCCGTCTGAATGATCTTCTCCAGCACGGTCTTGTCAATGTCCTGGGTGCGGAAGACGAGATCCGACATGACCTGGTAAAGGGCAGCGCCCGCCGCGGCGCGCCGCTTGCGGCCCTTCAGATCCAGCGGTACTTCAAGCTTGACCGGCTCCAGAATGGTCACCTTGACCTTCGGGAACAGCTGGCGATGCACATGCAGCGAGGTCAGCCGCGAAAAATAGCTCTTCTCCAGCCCCTCGATGCGTACCGGCACGACCATCGAGCCGGTCTTGTCGGCCACCATGGCGGCACCGTCATAGACCTTCATGAGGCCGCCCGTCACTGTGATGCGGCCTTCCGGGAAGATGACGAGTGGATCGCCGCCTTGCACGATCTTGATAAGCGTGCGGGTCGACATCGGCTTGGCCGGATTGAGCGGCAGGGCGCGGGCAAGTTTCATAAACGGCTTCATCCACCAGGCTTGGGCGATGGTGTAGTCGATGGCAAACACCGGCTCCTCATCCGTCAGCGTCAGAGCCAGCGGACCGTCGAGGAAGCTGACATGATTGAGCGCCAGGATTGGTGCCGGGCCCGCCGCCTTGAGGTTCTCCAGCCCCTCCACCTCCAGACGATGGAAGGCTCGGAACAGGATGGAAACGAAGTCGCGGAAGGCATTTGTCGGCAGGTATCTCAGCATCAGCCAGGCGGCGACTACGTTGAGTGCGGCGAGGCCGAACAGGATCCCTCCAGTGGAGACGCCGGCTGCCTGAATCGCGGCGACGACTATGCCACCTAACGTCATGAAGCCTGCATTGACGATGCTCACGGCGGCGACGACGCGAGCGCGGCGCGTTTGGGGCGCCCAGGCTTGCACTGCGGCGAAGGTCGGCACCACAAGAAAGGCGCTGGCAATAGCCATTCCCGCAAGGTCGATCGCAACATGGACCGTGTTTGGCCGGGCGAAGAATGTTGCGAGCGTTTCGGCCCTGAGCGAGGGCTGCGTGCTCCAGATGGTCCAGGCCAGGTCCAAGCCGAACAGCGCCATCAACGCCGTGCCAACCGGGGCCGGCAAGAGCACGATGCGGCCCTGCGACATCCATGCGGCTATAGCAGAGCCAATGGCGATCGAGACGGCGAACACCGCGAGATAGGCGGTGACAGCGATCTCTCCGCCACCGAGCGAATCCTTCACCAACGTAGGCAGGATCGAAAGGACGATGGCCCCGATCAGCCAGAACCACGACGTCATCAGTCCGGCGCGCCAGATCCGCTTGTCGGCACGCAGGCCGTTCAGCTGTCGCCACGTCGAGCGAAAGATGTTTTTGTCGATGACTAGGCCGGGAGCCGCAAGACCGGTCGACGGGATGTAGCGGCTGACAAGCCAACAGGCGACGGCAAGGATCATCATGATCGGCCCGAACACCGAGACGCCTATGCCATCGGCCGAGACGACGCCTCCGGCGATAGTGCCGCCGAGGATGGCGGCGAAGGTTGCCGATTCGATCCAGGCATTGGCGCGAGGCAATTCCTTGCGCTCGAGATGATCCGGCAGGATGCCGTACTTGATCGGTCCGAACAGTGCCGAGATGACGCCGAACATGAGCAACGCGATCATCAGCACCGGGATCGACGCCAGCGCGATTCCAACGACAGCGACAGCCGCAGCGGCGATCTCGGTGAATTTCAGCCGACGGGCGATTAGGGCCTTGTCGAACCGGTCGGCGATCTCGCCACCAAGGGCGGACAAGAGCAGGAAGGGAGCCATGAATACCGCTCCCGCCAGCGTGACCAGTGATGCCGCCTTGTCGGCCGCCAGGGTGAACAGAATAAGGAACACCAGCGTGTTTTTGAGGAAATTGTCGTTGAAGGCGGACAGGAACTGCGTCCAGAAGAGAGGCGCAAAGCGCCGTGACCTCATCAAATGACTGTTCGTGTCGTCGTTCGAGGCGATTTCCATTGCGGCGGCTTCCTTTGGGCAAGACCGTTGAAGATCGAGGTCGTATCGATCAGCGGTCTTGCACGGTTTGAGCTTTTGTAGTGGCAACCCGGTTACACTTCGTTACTGCGGCTCGCACCCATCAGCCACTTTGGGTTTGGATCTTCCAGCCGGTTCATGAAGCGGCTTGCCTCTCCCGCGTCTCGCATTCTTGGCGATGGTGATCGAGGTATGCACGAGCCTGGTCGCGGCCATCGGACAGAACCCCTTGGCGACAAAGCTTGCTCCATGAAATTGATGCCGCCCTCATTATCGGAGCGGCGATAGGGAAATTGGCATGGTGAATGTCTGCAGGCGCTTGGACCCTTGGGAGGCATAGCTGTTGGATGTCATGGATATTGTCTTTTGGTTTCAGGGTGAGGTTGCGCCGGCGTTGGTTTGTTTCCAGCCCGGATACACTCACGCGGTGTTGCGATGGTCCGGACGAACGCAGCGTCACCGCTGCTGCGCAGCAGCACGCTGCAGGGTTGGTCGCGAGCCAGTTTGAGGCGCAGCTGCCGCAACCACCCGCCACCCTCTCCGAGCGGATCGCAGAACGGCGCCGCCAATCTGAGCACTGCCATATCCGCCTAATTTTCCACTGCCGAATGGACGATGAAACGCGCAAGCGAGTTTCCGGATCGGAAGGCATGCGTTGGGTTGCCCACACGATGCAGAGGCGCTGCTATGTTGGCGCGACACGCTCGACGGCAGGTGCGGACGGCACAAGAATTTTCGAGAGGCCCGTGGTGACTGGAGATTGCGCTGGTCAGTATCAGGGGCGCCGGCAGCACCTGCAAGGGCAACGTCATACCGGAGAATGGAGGTTGCGCTGGGAGGCTGTTGCTTCGGCTACCAACTCAAGGTGATTGTCTGCGAGAGTTCGGCGATGTCGCCATAGATCATCGAACCTGGGACGAGAAAACATTTATCGCCGAGGACTTCGAAGACTGAGCTTGACGCGGTGCAAACCGGCAGGTTCTTCGAATTGGCGTACGTGCCCAGGGTCGGGGTTTCGACCTTACGGTCCTTGGCTTCGGCACAGCCGAAACTGATCGCGAGGATTGCGATGGCAATGAGAGTCCTCTTGCTCATATTTTGCCCCTGGAGCCAGCACTTGTCGGGTAAGTCGCGCGATGCATCAAAGTAGCACCGGCCCACGATCGGCTTCATCCATCGATTGGAGGAAGCGGGCTCATCGATACTTAGCAATATCTTGAGTGAGGCGCCGAGCGGCCTAGCTGTGCGATTGGCCCACGCCGCACGGTGGCGGAACAAATCATGATCATTCTCATTGTGGTGATCATCAAGGGAGATTGAGCATGGTCGACCGGCACAACCCAAAAATCGAGGCGTCGGCAAATGTCGAAAAGGACCCGGAAGATTGGGTCAGCGGAGACGATCCAATGACCCCCGCACAAGCGTCCAATTTGAAAACTCTGGCCGAACAGGCCGACGAGCCTGACGCCTATGCTGACGGCCTTAGCAAGGCGGAAGCTTCTAAACGCATTGATGCGCTGCGGGAGAAGTTAGGCCTGTAGCGTCCTCTCGTGGCTTTTCCTCTCCAGAGAAGGACAGCCGATCGGCTCGGATTGGGACAGTTTTGCTGCAGGACCCGCGCGATTAATTTTTCTGAATTCCGCGCGTTGCTGCTGGACTCGGGATCGAGACGACAAACGGCGGATGGGAGCGGCTTCTAGCCTAGCAGCCCGGCAAGACCTCGCGCCCACCGGTCCAATCCTGCTGTCGAAACAGATCAGGACGTCCCGATGAGGGCGATGGTCACCAGAGACACAAAAAGGACAAGGGCGATTGCAGCGCCCCAGAAGAGAACTTTTTCGGTGCCGCGTTGCTCTTCCTCGCGAGATATGTCTTTCGCCATTGCTTGCGTCCTTTGCGAAGGTCAACGACTTAGCAACGTGCCGCGCCAAGGCTGAGTTCCGGCAACTATCTTGCCCCTGAGAAAAGTTCTCGGAATCAAGCGTCGTATTGTCCAACCGTCGGTTGGTGGACGTATTGCAGCCGATTAATCTAAAATCCCTGTGATCCGCGCGCACAGGGCGTGCCCGACCCAGAGCCCCCGCCCGATGCAATAGCGCTTGATCGGCCCCGCCGCATCAAACTGTGCGGCGGGCTTTTTTACTCATGCGATGGAACACCGGCGCGCAGGGAAAGGTCTGTCCTGGCAGCAAACTCTTTCCCTTATATTTTTTGCTGCCGGATCGGATAGCTTCGATCGGCCCGCGTCGTCCTCCGGCGACGCGGGCTCGCCGTCCTCCCTACCGGTTGAGCAGCCACAGAACAAACGAAAGCACGATGCTGATAAGAATCCCGGTGCCGATCGGAGCACAAAACGTGAAGTTCTCACGTTGGATCACGACGTCACCGGGCAATCTGCCCAGACCGACCCGCGACAACCAGGGCCACAACAGGCCTATGGCAACTACGATCGAACCAACGACAATGAGAGTTCTGGACATGGGGGGATCCGGCCGGGAATATAGTGAGTCCCTTGGCTGGGCTCATTTTCATTGCTGTTTTGCTGTCGTTGCGCCTCAATTTCTTTTGGTTTTTTCTTGTCAATCTTCGCCGTCTCATTGTCGGCATCGACGACTGCGCGAAGCAATTCGTCCATCTTGGCGTGCACAGCCTGAGTATCGCGGTGCTCGGCGAGCTGGATGAACAGCGTCATAGCCCAGATCGCCAGTGTGGCAACACCATGACTGTCAAAGCCATTTTGGCCTGGGCACGGCCTGCACTGCTTCAGATGCTCAGAGGCGTCTATGTATCATCACCAATGCGTCCAACTGCCGTTCTCCTCGTTGACAGTCGCCGAGAATACACCAGTTTGATCTGAAGGCACGTCGCAGGTTGGCGCCCGCAAGCACCTGAAGCCGGCGACTATTTTGATGAAAGACGGTCGAGGACAACTCCGGATGGACGCGTGCCGTCGCAGCGACCAAATTGCAGTGTCGCCGGACCTCGCCAGAACGTGTCCATCTTTCTCCGGCTCGCGCGTTAGAGGATGCCAGATCGCCGGCTCTATCCTGGTGGCGAGCAGCAGACGTGCGCAATGGCCGGGGGCTCACAGTTTCACCCAGCTGCTGGTGATGAATGAGGTGAGGCCCGCCGCGCCTCGTTGTGGGTCGGCTGGAGGATGTGCTCGCCAGAGCAGGCTTGACAGTTCTGCTGGAGGGGGCGGGTTTGTCCGCCTCTGTTCACGGGTATGTGCTCGAAGGTCAGATTGTTCGAGCTCGTCGATGACCGGGTCGTTGTTCGCCTGCCTGCATGATTTCGGGACAATCTGGGGGCAGGCGTTCAAGGCAGACGTGAGTTCTCGTGGCCGAAGATGGCGGCGGCGGCCGACATTGGCTGTTCAATCTGTTCCGATGGATGCAAATCGGTCGGGTGACGGTTGAACCAATGACGCTGGAGATCACAGTCGGACCGCCGCGTCTGGCGATTAACCAGGGACGCAGCTTCCTTGTCACCGAACCGGATGGCCAGATCGCCTGGCCCACTTATAACGGCTTATATGCGTCTGACACACGCCTGATATCCAGCTGGCAGATCTTTGCCAATGGGCAAGCATGGGACCTCCTCAATTCCGGAAACATCGCCTACTTCGCCGCCAAGATCTATCTGGTCAATCAGGGGTTCGCGACGGAAACGAACCATGTGCCAGCAGGCAGCTTGGGGCTGGTAATCGGCCGCGCCTTGGATGGGGGGCTGCATGAGGATTTTGAACTCGTAAACCACGGGCAAATGTCAGTGCGCTTCAATTTGGAAGTTGCCATGCGCAGCGACTTTGCCGATCTTTTCGAAGTCAAGGCCGACGCGATCGTCCGCCGAGGACGTATTACGACGGAATGGCTGTCCAGAGCGGCGAGCCTTCGTACCTCCTACGTGAATCGAGACTTCAAGCGAGACGTCATTGTCAAGGTCCGCCGGATGGCCTCAAAGCCCGTCTATGCCAATGGCCGGATCAGCTTCGATATCAAGCTCGAACCGGGCGCGAAATGGCATGCTTGCCTTCTCTATGACTTTGGCAATGGCGAGACAATCTATCGCGCGCCGCGAGTCTGCATTGACAAATGCCTCGAGTCGAAAACTGCAAAACGCCTCGCCGGATGGCAACGCAGCGCCTTGAAGTTCAACTGTTCCAATGGCGAATTTCACCGCTTCTACCATCAGGCGGTCGAAGACATGGCCGCGCTGCGGCTGCCGATCGAAGGAACGGACGAACTGGAATACGTGCCAGCCGCCGGACTGCCCTGGTTCATAAGCCTGTTCGGTCGCGACAGCCTGATAGTCTCTCTGCAGAATGCCTTGGTCTACCCAGATTTTTCGCGCGGCGCCTTGGACGTTTTGGGGCGATTTCAGGCCACCGAACGCGACGACTACCGCGATGCGGAACCGGGAAAGATAATGCATGAGCTTCGCACCGGCGAACTCGCCCATTTCAATTTGATCCCCCATACGCCCTATTACGGCACGGCCGATGCTACGCCTCTGTATCTTATCGTGCTCCACAACACTTGGCGTTGCACCGGCGACGCGGGCCTGCTCGAACGACACATCGCAACGGCCGAGAAGTGCCTGGATTGGATTGACCAGTATGGGGACCGTGACGGCGACGGTTTCCAGGAATACGAAACCCGCTCGGCTGCGGGGTACGAGAACCAGAGCTGGAAAGACGCCGGTGACGCTTTGGTTTATCCCGATGGCACCCTGGTGAAGGGACCCAAGGCGCTGTGCGAATTGCAAGGCTATGTCTATGATGCTTGGCAGCGCATGGCTGAAATCTTCGATGCCAGAGGCGATGGCGATCGTGCCGGGCAGCTTCGCCTCAAAGCCAAGAGCTTGTTCGATCGATTCAACCAGTCTTCTGGGACGAGGCATCCGGCTTCTATGCATTCGCGTTGGATGGCGACAAGAAGCCGGTGCTGAGCGTCGCTTCCAACCCCGGTCACTGTCTTTGGTCGGGAATTGTCCCACCCGACCGAGCCGCCAGGGTGGTGCATCGGCTGATGAGGCCGGATATGTGGAGCGGTTGGGGAATACGGACACTTTCGGCCGATCACCCGGCCTACAATCCACATTCCTATCAACGCGGCTCCGTCTGGCCGCATGACAACGGGCTGATCGCGCTCGGCTTCCGGCGCTATGGCTTTTTTGCGGAAGCATGTCGCCTTTCTCGCGACGTGAGCAGCGCCGCAATCTACTTCATGCAACATCGCATGCCAGAGCTGTTCGCCGGGTTGCCGCGAACGCCTACGACCTTCCCCGTGCAATATAAGGGAGCGAACGTTCCGCAGGCATGGGCGGCCGGATCCTGTTTTTCGCTTCTGCAGGCGATCATCGGCTTTCAGCCCGACGCTCCAAATGGTAAGCTGTACATCGATCCCAGGCTGCCTGACTGGATAGACGAACTCACCTTGAACGACTTGCGCCTGGGCAAAAATCGCCTCGAACTCCATTTCTGGCGCGTCGGTGCCGAGACCCGATGGCAAGTGAGCGACGGCGATCCTTCACTGGTGGAAGCGCGAAATTGTGCCACCGGCCCGAACTTGCGCTTGGCCTGCGTATGACGTTTGCCGAACCATCTGCCTACTTTCAGGTCCTACGTGTAGAGGGCCGCGCGTCTGCTCAAGACGAGCAACATGAACCCGGGCCAGATCGCTGCCACGCCGTTTTGCGTTGAAGGTTGCGATGGTGATCATTCGGCACCCAAGCCGATCCGCTCGATTTTGCAACTCCGCCGTTCCCGTGACAAAGCTCCCTTCGCCCGGCTTGGAAGTGCTTAGCTGTCATCCTTATAGGACTTGGCGGCTTCATCGATCTTACGCCAATCGTTTCCGTGGCGCCGTACAAGCTCTCGCGCCTGGGCTGGCGACACACTTTGCGTTTCAACGATGTGGTTCACTTCCGTCTCCTCGCCTTTCAGGGGACGCGAACGAGGGCTCGTTGGCCGTCTGGCGGTTGGGTTTTTTGCATCTCGTCTGGGCATGAGTGGACCTCTCCTGGAGCAGAGTAAACGGTCCGGCGCGGCGAAGGTTTCGCCACGCCAGCGCGTTGAGCAGTTTCGCCGATCGCCTCCTGGCTTCCCCTTGCAGCTCTGACCGTACGTTGCAGTGCTTTCGGACCCAAATGACCTGCACCGCGTTCTTTGGGAGCAATGTTGTGCTTCGCAATCTGATGGAAAAATCCGACGTCCCTGCTTCACCGCAGACAGCTCCTGGTGCCGAAGCGCGCTTTCCGTACGATCGCGCGGCGTTTGAGCGGTTTCGACAGACATTCCCGCGCGCCAGGTGGAGTGACGAGCGCAAAAGCTGGTTCGTGCCGGGAAAGACTGCAGCGCGGCGGATCCAGCGCTGGCTTGCGCAAGAGGCGGACCTACGAGGAGCACACGATGACAGCAAGGGACGGGATGCTTTCGCCTTCGATCCCCTGTCGAGCCGGTATCTGGAAATCGCGGACGACCTGCGCATCCGCACGCCATATTCGCGGACGGTCCTCGAGGAACTGCGAGCCGTTCCATGGGCGAGCTGGGACGACGAACTGCGGGCCTGGAGGGTGCCTTTCCGCTCATACGAGGAGTTGAGGCGCCATTGGCCAAGCATCGAAAGGGCCGCAGGCCGCGCAGAACCGGAGGAGAGGAAACGGCGACGGGAAGCGTCCAAAGACTCCGAGGAATATAAAGCCGCTAGATTGCAGTATGCCGAACGCACGCGACGTCGCTATCCATTGCCTGCTCACGATTTACCCCGGCTTGGCCTTCCCGTGGCGACGGAGCAATACGGCATCGTCGTCTTCACCGAGATTTCGGGTGAACTCGTCGACGCCTCGGAGTTAGCAGCGTTCTACCCGCAGTTGATCGAGGCGAACGTCGACCATGTCTGGGGTAGATGGCGTCCGGCGACGTTGGCTGAATTGATTAGAACATGGCCCGCTCGGCGTTCTGCTGAGTTAGCAGAACGGCAACGAGGCTGGTGGCAGCCAACGCTGCCCGAGCTCAGGATCGCTCGCCAAAAAGCTCGAAGCCTGGCGCGAAGAAGGGCAAAGCTTGTGTCATCGTTCTAGCCTTTCAGGCTCGGCGCTTCCAGCGTCTGTCCGGTTGCCATTGTGATTGAAATGTCCCCCGATCGGAGCTTCCCATGTGCAACGATAGCGAACAACATATGGCCTGGCTGAATATTACCGGATGAGAGCGCCGCTGGCCTTGATATCCCGAGCTGAAAACGAATTTGACTCGCGCTTAGGCGCACGACACCCGCATTGACGGGCCGGCTCCAATAGCCAGGGTGGCAGGTAAAGCCGTCGAGCGGCTTTTATGTCGTTTGGAAGCCCGACCTAACGGTGGGCCGGTGTTCAACTTCCGCTCCGAGGGAGCCGTCACTTTGGGAACAGCAGGCGATACCTGTTGCTGGCGTCGGCGTTCCTCGAACTTGCCGGAGCCACGTGCCTGAACGCGAACCAGCCATTTTATGGCCATCGCCGGACCGAGAGGAAGTCCGTCGCTTCGCTAACACGTGGTTGGGCGGGCGCGCCAAGGTCATCGCTGAAATGTTAAAACCATTTCTGTAGAATTGACGCACACAAGGCCGATCCGAGGCCAACTGGGAGTGCATACCCCAGCTGGAATTGTGCGGAACCGTACGAAGTCGATTGCAAGCAACCAACCTGGTTGGCCGGGCATTAATTTAGCAAAGCGTGAATTAGGAAAGCATCGGGAGGAACACCATGCTGCACGTTAACATGCCCCGTGAATTTGAGGTCGGCGATGAGGTTGCGCTAGCAGGTATCGTCATCGCGATTCTCCCCAGCGGGCGCGCCAGGGTGAGCATTCCTTCGTATGACCATCCTTATACGATTGATCCGCCACCCAAAGTCCGCGCCGGCGACCGAGTGGTTCTTGTTGGGGACGTCACCCGCATCGATTGCGGAGGGAACAAACTCACTGTGCGCATTGACTGCGGCGGGGTGATTACTGTCGACAAGTCGGCGATCACTCGGCTGAGAAAGCATCGCCGGACTTCAACGGGTTAACGCTCCGGCGAGACAACAGCCGGTGTCGGCGCGGGGCATCCCGCTCGACGGGAACTTTCTCTGCAGCGAGCGGTTGGTCGCCGGTCAGACGCGATGGGCGCGCCGGCTCGTATCCATTATGGAGATCACATGTTCGTCCCGCCACCGATGCCCGCAAAAAGTCTGCTTCGGTGCGTCGCGACGGAACTGGACGACATGGTTGCGGTGGAGTAAGCGCCCTCCCCTGGGTTAACAACCGGTCGGTGACGGCGCCACGGCCACATCGACAACAACCGCAACGGCAATAAAGTCGTCGCTGAAAGCCTGCAAGGTGTCTGTCACGACACAGCGTGCCGGCAAAGCTACGCCCTCGCGACAGGGATTCGTTGTAAGCTGACCAGTCGGCAACGCCGGCAGATGAGCGAGAACTTACGCTTGATATTGGTCTCGATCAGGCTCGACGTTCGGTCCTCGAAAACCGCCGACTACGAGTCGAGGTCGTAGGGCTGATGGCCCAGCTCGTTGTGATGAAGCGCCTCTGCCATACACCTGATGTCGAACGCCTGGCCGCACGCCGGGCAGACGACGAAATACTCCTCCTCCCGAAGTGGCAATGCGTCGTGGTCTTGAGGGATGACGATGTCATTGTATTCGTCGGGCATTGGGTCCTCCGGAAACCCGCCCGCTATGCTGGAACGCCTGCCAGCAGGATTTGTTTCAAAGTTATTGCGCCTAATGAAAGGCCGGATGTCCGGTTTCGGCAGCGATGCTCACCCGCAACGACGACGCAATGCCGCTCAGGATCAGCTCACGTCAAGAGCGACCGGAGGGGTCTCCAAGCAGGGAGCGACGCTAGGCATTCCGGCGATAGGATGCGAGAAGGTCTGGAACTCGAAAAAGCCGGTGGAGGTGCCGACAAGCACCACGGCGGCGGGTAGTGGGTCAGTTTGAAATTCCGGTTAGGATGGGTGACCGAAAACAATCAAAATAAGCGCCATCACACCGAAGGTGCCGATAAAGACCATAGCGCCATATGCTATTGTACGACGCGCCATCTGGAAGCGGGGTGACCAAAATTGAGCATGAAGCCTGGGATCCCGGTTTCCCGTTCACTCGCTTCAAGGAAGGTTGTGTTCATCAATTGAACCATAGAAACCTGCTCGCAGAATTATGCTTGCGAGTGAGATGAACATAGCTGCGAAGCTCAGCGCCAATACAACGACGCAGGCTGTTACTGGTATAAACAGGTGAGGATTGTCCGCCCATTCGTACTTCAATTTTCCTCGCTCCGCCTTTTCTAGTGACCGCAAACCATCGGCTTCTCTGCCTGCCATGAAGCCATTGATCGTGATATGCTCACATGACGCAGAATTCTATCTGATCCTCAGCCATGTCCTTGCGGTGGACGGCTTTACCAGTGCGCTGGCGAGCAACGTCGATGAAATCCTCCACATGACTACTGAAACGCCGGTCCACGCACTGGTGCTGGACTGCCGGCCGGACAACGACATGGTGCAGAGCTGTAGCCGGCTCACGCAGGATGCCCGCACCCCCCCGTGGTCGCTTTGATCGCGCCCGGTGCCAAGACCCAGCATTACGCGCTCCTGAAGTCAGGAATCGACGAAAGTTTTGTCAGGCCGCTGGCGCCGGCAAAGCTACTTGCCTACCTGCATTCAAGGCTGGGGACCGGCCGGCAATCCGGATTGCGACCGCAAGACACTAGGTCGCTAACTTGCGCTGTCCAATCATCCATTTGCTAGGAGATCTGGGCGCCCAATTTCGTGGCCGCCGAATAGGGTTTTACCGAATGCGACAGAGTTCTGAAAGACATTTGGTGTCTCTGGGCTTGTTCAAGCCCAAGGAGAACCCATGGCTTTCGAGTTGCAGACAGCGCGCCCTATTCGTGCGGCACAGTACCTTCGCATGTCGACTGAACATCAACGCTATTCGCTGGAGAACCAGGCGATGGCCATTACGGAGTACGCGGCGCGGCGCGGATACACTATCGTCCAAACCTACGAAGACGCTGGGAAAAGCGGCCTGAGCATAAGAGGTCGCGACGGACTGAAGCAGTTACTGGCCGATGTCGTGACTGGCCAAAAGACTTTTTCGGCAATCCTCGTCCTTGACGTCAGCCGCTGGGGCCGCTTTCCGGATACGGACCAGTCCGCTCATTACGAGTTTCTCTGTCGTGATGCAGGCGTCGCGGTGGAATATTGCGGCGAACAATTCGAGAACGACGGCAGCATGGTGTCTGCGATCCTCAAGAATATGAAACGGGTGATGGCAAGCGAATACAGCCGCGAGCTATCCTCAAAGGTCTCCAGAGCGCACCTGCAGCAGGCTCGTCTCGGATTCAGCCAGGGCGGACCTGTGCCCTACGGCGTCAGGCGACTGTTGCTGGATAAAGATGGCGAGCCCAGATGCCTTCTCGGCCCTGGAGAACAGAAGGGGCTCGCTGGCGACCGCGTTCTCCTTGTGCCCGGCCCGCCAAACGAAATCGAGCTTGTGAGGCGCATCTTCAACATGTTTGTTGTTGAAGGGCAGAGCATGGCCGGCATATCGGTTCGTCTGAACAAGGAAGGAGTGCCCTCCACATACGGCTATGTGTGGACGACCGGGCGCGTCGCATCTCTTCTCAAAAGCGAGTTGATGATAGGCTACTATGTCTACAACCGAACGTCGCATAGTATGAGCAGCCAATCAAAGCCCAACACTCCCGATAAATGGGTCCGAATCCGGGTCATGGAGCCCATTGTAACGGTTCAAATATTCCGGAGGGCGCAACTCGCAAGGGGAAAACGCGGATACACCTATACAAAGCCCGAAATGCTCAAGAATCTGAAGCGGCTATTGAAAGAGAAGAAACGACTCAGCCTCACCGTGATCAATGCTTGTCCGTATACTGCGTCAGGACAGTGCTATGTCCGGCTTTTCGGCAGCTTGAAGGCGGTCTATGCGGCGGTCGGCTACGTACCGGATCGGCGGGGAGCTCTGCGAAAGTACTCGAACGAAGAGCTTCTAGACGGATTTCGGCGGCTGCGCGCCGCTCACGGGCACCTCACATTGTCGCTGATTAATGCGGACTCCGCTCTGCCCATATACCGTGTGTTCAAAAAGCGGTTTGGCTCGATGGCCGCGGCCTATACGCTGGCTGGCTTTCCAGGGCTGGAGTCGGAGCTAAAGCTGAGCGCGCTAGCGCGTATACGGCCCAGTGGCCCGGAAAGGCTCCGACGCGACGTCTCAAATGCTCAGGGCAAAAAAGGCGCATGACAAGAACAGACCGAAGCTGCGGCTCTTCAATGAGGAGCCCCGACTCTGTTTGTCACGGAGCTGTCCCGCCGCTCCCACCTGATCTCGTCTAGCAGGCTTCTCTGATTGGGGTCATCGAGGTCAAGCTCCTCCTGATAATCGACCGGACCATGTCGCCCCGCGGGTCACGCGCTTCTCTTCGCGGTCGACGTTAGCCCGCCGCATGATGGGGTCAGTAGAGCGAGGCGTCTCAGTTCGTTGAACGTAAGCGCGAATTTCCCTGCACCTGTTGAGTGCTCTGATGCATGAGGTGTCCACCAAAATAGGTGGACACCTTGTGATGGAAGAAGATGAGCAGAAACTGCGGGTGAGGCTTGTCGGTCCGGACGGGCGACGCCAGTCAGCGGTCCGTCCACGAACTGCTGGCGCGAGCGGCATCGAAGCACACTTTGCTGCGGTGATCACTTTTCAGGCCGGCTTCCAACGCGGCAAAGCCACGCTTATAATCGCGGGTATTTATATATTTATCGTCTTGGGCCATAAATTTTCCGAAAGCGTCTTCGTTGTAAACTGTTTGAGAACAATTCAAATACGCGGCTTTCTGATACCCAGTTTCGTAAGCGATCGAACCGGCGTGGACGGTGGTTGAAACGAATGAGGTGATACAAATCGCCATTGCTGCAACGGACACGCTGCCCACGCAAAATGATTTCATGGTTGTTGCCCTCTCCCAAAACGCGAAGAACTTGCCAAAAATCTTGCCCTGAAACAAGACACCCATGGAATCGCCCTCAACGCAGTTCGCACGCGGTAGCCGCGTAGCCTTGGAATCGTCCCAACAGAGCCCGCCGTGCCGAAAGGTGCGGCGGGCTTTTGTTCGCTCCTAGCGGTACGCTCTCTCGGTCTGATTTTGAGCTATGAAATGCACGCTCGGCGACGAACCGGTTGGTTGACGAGATCAGCGACAGGGCTTCGTGAAACGGGGGATCTCGCGAAGGAAATTGCGCGAGGGAAGTGATCCGCGCCCTTCCGGAGCGGGATCCTGATACAATACCCCATGGCCGTCCGAATAGCGGTTGTCCTCGCGCTTCTTTTCGCCTTCGCCTACGGTTTCGCAAAACTCGTGAAACACTATGGCGGCGTTCGCGACCAGCCCTCTCCGTGTGAAAACTTGCCACATCCTGATTGTCCTGATCCCAGCGCGCCTCCTCAGAAAGAAACCAAGCTTTGAGCTGGTGCGTGCGTGGAGCTGCAACATTGGAACGGCTAGGCCTGACACTGTCGAATGCATCACTCCGTCGCTTTTTCGTTTAGGGGCCGCTCATCGACTGGCAAATTAGCGAAACCAAGCGATCGAGCGCATCCTTGTGGAGCGCACCTGTAGGGCGCCACGCAAGGAAATCATCCACGCACTGCCAGTGCACCGGATTTGACCCAGCGTTCGGCCGGCTGAATTCCACATAGAGATGCAGATCGTCAGGCACAAAGACGATTCTCCACGTTCCCTGTGCGTCGGCGGCGAGGCTGTAAGCGAGGAGGGTCATGGCGGGCACTCCTTCGCCCCGAAGCCTGCCTATCCCCGCCGCGCAAATCCATCGCAAGAAGTTGGTATTGACAGCGGTTTTTTGCGTTTTGTCGGACGTGATTGACCTGCACTCCTGATCATGAGCGGAATGAGGACATTCAGTCGGGGGCATGGGTCGGGAAATGACATTTCAGGCAGCCGCATTGATGGTAACATTGGCAACGCTCGCCACAGCCGAGGAAAGGAGCCGCCATAATATTCGCGCTCCTATTCGAAGGAATAGGTAAACCCTTGGCCTGAGGCGCCAACAGTGACCTTTGTCATCTTTTCACCAGCGAGCGACCGGTTCAGCACACCGCGGCTCAACTCCGGGAGGAGCGTGTTGGTCAGAATTGCGTCGATCATCCTGCCGCCCGATTCAATTTCCGTGCAGCGGGTCTTGACCAGATCCATGACACCGTCGCCGATTACCAATTCCGCGTCGTTGGTTGCACGCAGCCGGCGAGCAATCTTAGCAAATTGATGACGTGTGATCGCTTCGATCATCGAATCGGAAAGCGGAAAGTAAGGGATGGTCACCACCCGGCCGAGAAAGGCCGCTGGGAAGACCTTCAGCAACGGGCTGCGTAATGCGGTGTCCAGTTCATCGAGCCCTGCCCGTACCGCGCCATTCCTTGTGCGGTCCATGATGACTTCGGAGCCGACATTCGACGTGAGAAGGATCAGCGTGTTCTTGAAATCGATCCGTCTGCCTTCACTGTCGTCCATCATCCCTTTATCAAACACCTGGAAGAAGATTTCGTGCACGTCCGGATGCGCCTTCTCGACTTCGTCGAGAAGGATCACCGAATAGGGCTTGCGCCGCACCGCCTCGGTGAGAATTCCGCCCTTGCCGTAGCCGACATAGCCGGGGGGCGCGCCCTTCAAGGTAGAGACCGTATGCGCCTCCTGGAATTCGGACATGTTGATCGAGATCAGGTTCTGCTCTCCGCCGTAGAGCGTTTCGGCCAGTGCCAAAGCGGTTTCGGTCTTGCCGACGCCCGAGGGGCCGCAAAGCAGGAATACACCCACTGGCTTTTCCGGAGCGCCGAGACCGGCGCGGCTGGTCTGCACGCGCTTGGCGATCATCTCCATCGCATGATCCTGTCCGACAACGCGCTCGGACAGAGTGACCGCGAGCCGCAGCGCCTTCTCCGTCTGACTCGACAGCATCCGGCCCGTCGGGATGCCCGTCCAGTCCTGAACCACGGCCGCCACGGCGTTGCGGTCGACCGATGGCAGGATCAGCGGTGTTTCGCCTTGCGCCTCGGCCAGTTCGCTCATCAGTTCGCGCAGCCGAGCGAGATCGGCAGCCGGATCGGGAGGCGCAGGACCACCTGCCGCCGGAACCTTCGCCTCGACATTGGACAGTTCGGTCTCAGGCACCTCCCCGCTCTTGGTCTCCGTGGCGGCCTCGTGCCCTTCCACGGCATCGAGCGGCACGCCGTCGCCGCGCAGCCTTGCACGCAATTCGAGTATCTCGGCCACCAGCGCCTTTTCGCGCTCCCAGCGCTGCTGCGCGGCTGCGAGCGTGCGTTCGGTCTCGGCAAGCCCAGCCTCGACCCGTGCCTGCCGCTCGGCCACTTCGATGCCGATTGCAGCCTCGCGGCCGATAATGCCGCGCTCGACCTCCAGCGCCTGGCGGCGGCGCATGATGTCCTCGACCTCGGCTGGCGTGGCGTGCTGCGATACCGCAACACGGGCGCAGGCGGTGTCGAGAAGGCTGACCGCCTTGTCCGGCAGCTGCCGCGCCGGGATGTAGCGATGTGACAGGCCGACCGCCGCGTCGATCGCCTCATCCAATATCTGAACCTTGTGGTGCTGTTCGAGGACGCCGGCCACGCCGCGCAACATGAGGATGGCCACCGATTCCGAAGGCTCGTCAATCTTTACCACCTGGAAGCGGCGGGTCAGTGCCGGGTCTTTCTCGATGTGCTGCTTGTATTCCGCCCAGGTCGTGGCCGCTATCGTGCGAAGCTCGCCGCGTGCCAGCGCCGGCTTGAGCAGATTGGCAGCGTCGCCGGTTCCGGCAGCACCACCGGCGCCGATCAGGGTGTGGGCTTCATCAATGAAGAGGATGACCGGCGATTCAGAGGATTGAACTTCGTCGATTACGGCCTTCAGCCGTTTTTCGAATTCACCCTTTACGCTAGCGCCTGCCTGCATCAATCCGACGTCGAGCATGCGCACGCTCACTCCCTGCAGTGGGGGCGGTACATCGCCTTTGGCGATGCGCAGAGCAAAACCCTCCACGACTGCAGTCTTGCCGACGCCCGCCTCGCCGGTCAGGATCGGGTTGTTCTGCCGGCGTCGCATCAATATGTCGACAATCTGCCTGATCTCAGGATCGCGACCGACGACCGGGTCGATCTTTCCATCGCGGGCGCGCTGGGTCAGGTCGGTGGCGTATTTGGCCAATGCCGAATCCCCGCCCGGAGTCCGCCGCGGGGCCTCTGTCGCGGTGACCGTTGGCGCAGCGCCGGCTTCGAGTGAGCCCTCCGTGACATCGGCGAAGCGCGTCACGACGGCGTCGGCGTCGATCTTGTCGAACTCGCCGCTGATCTTCGACAGCAGGCCTTCCAGCACCGGTGTCTTCAGGCAAGCAAGCAGAACATGTGCGCTGCGGACCTCCTCCACGCCGAATTCCAGTGTTGCCAGATTCCAGGCCTCCTGGATGGCGTGGAAGATATGGTCGGAAAACTCTTCGATCGAGGTTGCGCCATAGGGCAGCTTGTCCACCGCGCGCGTCATATCGGCCGTAAGTCGGCTCGCATCCAGTCCTGCATCGGCAATCATCATTTGCACATCCGAGCGGTCGGAGAGCACCAGCTGCTCGATGAAGTGGACGAGTTCGACGTAAGGATTGCCGCGCAGCTTGGCACTGTCAGCCGCTGCCTTGAAGGCGCGCAACCCTAGAGGGTTGAGCTTGCCGACCAGTTCCTTGCGCTTGAAGCTCTGCGATGACCGGCGCTGTTCCATCGAACGTGCTCCTGCACTCTGCAAGTCGATAACCTGCCACATAAGCAGCCGCTTGACAAAGTGCGGGATGAACAAAGGTTTCGATGCCCCGTTATGCGGGCTCCCATCATTCGTCGAAGATGCCGCATCGCGGCCGCAAACAACCACGAGCCTGACAGCCCAGGTGAGACGCATTCCCGATCCACGGCCCGGCAAACACGCCGGCGGATTCAACAATCAAGACAAGGCTGCATTAGCTTTTGTTAATTTTTTCCGTACTCGCTGAATTGTGGAAAAGCGCAACCGTGTGATAACGTAGCGGCAGGTTCGGCCTCAGGGCCGGTGACTGGGGGATCGGTGTGATCGACGTCGCACTCTGGCTTGCTCCGCTCGACGGTGAAAATCCGTCGGGAGAGGATTTGCGTAACGATCCGGCGTTTCACGAACTGGAGCGCCTGACAGAGCCTCAGGTCAAGGTTGTCCATGACGGCAACAACAAGCCGGTCTCGCAAAGCACCATTCCTGTCGACTGGCCAGCAGTAATCACCAAGGCCGAGGAATTGCGCGCGCGTGGCCGCGACCTGCGCCTGATTGTAATTGTCACACGCGCGCTGGCCAACGAGCATGGACTGGTCGGGTTGGCCCAGGGTCTGACGCTTATTGGGCGGACATTCGACCAGCATTGGGAAACCATGCACCCGGCGCTGCGGCCCAACACGTCGCCTCGCGAAGCCGCCTTGCGCCGCATCAATGCGCTGCTCGACCTTCAAAATGGTCAGGACGGGCTGTTGGCCAACCTGCGGCAAATGACTTTGTTTGCGCCACGCTCGATCGGACCGATCAGCGGACGCGATTTGGAACAAGCTGCGCTCGACGACCGCCTCATGCTACAAGAAGCAGCGTCAGGATTGAACGCGGCCGAAAAAGCAGCGCTTGTCAGTGCGCATGGACAATTGTTGAACCGTGTCCGTGCCGGGTGCGCGGCACAGGCGGATCAAGCCAACGAGGAAATGCAGTCGCTCATTACCGATGCGCGCGCGGCGGTTGCGGCACTGGAAGCCGTCGAGACAGCCCTCAACGCTCGCCTTGAAGGCAGCGGCGGGACCACCATTCCGGAATTAAAACGGTTCCTGCAGCGTTTGCTGACAACCCTCGAGCGCAACTCGGCTGCCGGCGCGATGGCGAATGGCGCAGTAAAGCCGTCCGCTTCGCCGGCAGAACCGGTAATGCCTGCCCGAAACGGTCATGGAGCCGATACTATGGCAAGTGTGGCTAGCTACGCTGACTCGAGCACCGGACTTCCCGACCGGATTACTTCGCGCGACGACGTGGTGAAATGCCTGGACCTCGTCGTCGCCTTTTATGACCGGACCGAACCGTCGAGCCCGATTCCCCACCTCGCCCGCCGTGTGCGCCGGATGGTGCATATGGATTTTGTTGAACTGATGGAAGATCTCGCCCCGTCGGGACTGAAGGAGTTCCGGCTGCTTGCCGGCGTTCCCGATGCCAAGAAGACGGCTCAGAAGGATGAAAGGTAGCAAGCAATGCCAGCCGAAAGCAAAGCCAAGGTCATCGAACGAAATCGCGCGCCGCGGGTGCAGATCGCCTACGACGTGGAAACCTATGGCAGTCCAACGACAATCGAGCTGCCGTTCGTCATGGCCGTCATGGCGGACCTTTCAGGCGCTTCGCAGACCAAGGAAGCGTCGAAGTCGGTACTGGACCGCTCCTTTGTCGAGACCGATGCGAACCGTTTCCCGCGGTTCATGGAGGCACTTGGACCACGCGTGAAAGCCCGCGTGAAGAATACGCTGCCTCAGGCCGAAGGCGCCGAGCGGGACGAGGAGCTGGCGCTCGACCTTACCTTCACCAAGATGGGCGATTTCGCGCCGGACAAGATTGCCGAGCAGGTCCCACAGTTGGCCGAAATCCTCAAGATGCGCCGCCAGCTCGAGGAACTTCTCGGCTTCATGGACGGGCGTGTGGATGCCGAAAAGCGCATTGCGCAACTGCTGAACAACGAACCGCTTCTTGGCAAGATCGCCAGCCAGGCGCTGGCGGACGACAAGGCAGGGGAATGACCATGGCCGAACAGCAAAAAACCGCCGCCGTCGCCGAGGCGGAAACCATCGATCTCGGAGAATTCAGCGGGCTCCTCGAGAAGGATTTCAAGGTCAAGAAGGACGACAGCGAAAAGCTGCAGCAATTGGTGCGCAATCTCGCACTCGCAGCGCAGACGCGTTCCGATACAACGACGATCTCGTCGAATGCGATCAAATCGATCAAGTCGCTGATCGCCGGGATCGACAAGATGCTGTCGGAACAGGTCAACGAGATCCTGCACGCTCCGGAAGTGCGCGAAATGGAGGGCACATGGCGTGGCCTGTGGTATCTCGTGAACAATACCGAGACGGATCAGAAGCTGAAGATCCGGGTGATGAATATTTCCAAGGAGCAGCTGGCCGACACGCTTGAGGATTATGAGGGCCAGATGTGGGATCAGAGCCCGATCTTCAAGAAACTTTATACGGACGAGTATTCGATGCTTGGCGGCGAGCCGATCGGCTGTGTGATCGGCGCCTACGAATTCTCGAACCACCCGCGCGACGTCGGTCTTTTGCGCAACATCTCCGGGATCTGCGCCTCTGCGCACACGCCGTTCATCGCAGCTGCCTCGCCGCGCCTGTTCCGTATGGACAGCTGGCAGGAATTGCCGAACCCGCAAGACCTGCAGCAGATCGTCTCCAACCCGGCCTATGCCTCCTGGCAGTCGCTGCGCGAGAGCGAGGACGCGCGCTACATCGGCCTGACCATGCCTCGCGTTCTGGCGCGACTGCCGTATGGCACGGACACCGTTCCGGTGAAGGGCTTCACCTTCGAGGAGGAGGTACACGGCGACCACAACAAATATGTCTGGATGAACGCCGCCTTTCCGATGGGCGTGAACATAAACCGCAGCCACAAGCTCTATGGCTGGGGCACGCAGATCCGCGGTGTCGAAAATGGCGGCACGGTCCTCAACCTGCCGGTGCACAGCTTCCCGACCGATGACGGCTCGATAGCGATGAAATGTCCGACAGAGGTCGCCATCGACGACCGGCGCGAGGCTGAGCTGGCCAAGCTCGGCCTGATGCCCATCCTGCATCGAAAGAATACCGATCTCGCGGCCTTTATTGGCGCGCATTCGCTGCAGGACGACGAGACAAGGGCAGGACGGCTGGTCGACCCCGATGCACAGGCCAACGAGCGGCTAAGCGCCAACCTGCCCTATCTGTTTCCGGTGTCGCGTTTTGCCCATTACCTTAAGGCGATCGCGCGCGACAAGGTCGGTTCGTTCAAGGAACGCTCCGATATGCAGATCTGGCTGACCGAATGGATCAACCGCTACGTGCTGGCCAACCCGGCCTTTGCCGACGACAAGGCGCGCGCCAAGCGCCCGCTTGCCGCCGCCGAGGTCCAGGTGGACAGCGTGGAGGGGCGGCCCGGCTACTACAATGCTCGCTTCTATCTGCGCCCGCACTATCAGCTGGAGGGCATCAATGCCTCGCTCCGACTGGTGTCGGAACTTCCGTCGGTGAAGACTTGATTTGTACAAACAACATCTTGGTTTTTGAAAGCGGTGGAGAAGGAAAATGCCCACAAATACGAAGATTGATGGCTTTCTGAAGGTTCCAGATATCAAGGGCCCAAGCGTTCGAGACGGCCACGAGGACGAAATCGAAATCCATGGGGTCGATTACAAGATGGTCGCACCCTACGATCCCAATTCGTTGTCTCGTCGCGGTCGTGTTTCCTTGGGGATGATCAAGTTCACCAAGCACTATGACAAGTCCTCGCCCTACCTGAAAAAGGCACTGTTTGAGAACAAGGCGCTCGACGAAGTGGTGTTTTCGGCGCGGCGGACCATTGACGGCGAGACCAAGGATTACCTGGTTGTTACGCTCACCGACGCCTCGATCATGGAATACGACATGTCGCAGGCCGAAGATGAGGAAGACCTGATCGAGGAAGAGGTCAGCTTCGCTTACAAGAAGATCAAGTTCGTCTACGACGACAACGACGAAATCGAAATGGATGTCTATGTCGGCAAGTGAGGCCCGGCGGCCCGGTGCGGACGCGTTGCAGGGCGGCGGCAGTTCGCGAGCAAAACGCGAAGCGGTCCAGCCCTCTCTTTGGGACCGCCTCGTAAACGATCTGCCGGGCATGACTTCCGAGATAGACGGGCTGCGCCAAGCCTTGCAGGACGAGCTCGGCGCGGAGCGACTCGACAATCTGGTCGCAGCCAGTGCGCGGCTCATCGACGCCGACACGGAGCTGACGGCCGATCAGAAGCGGCGCCTGCACCGCCTGGCCTTTCAGAGCCAGCACCGCGCCGAAATCGAAAGCCGCGGCGTGGTGGTGTCGGCTCGTGTGCTCAAGGAGGCCGTGCGGCGCGACATCGAAGCCTTGTTCAACACCGAGCGCTTCGAGGCCGTTCCGCTTCTTTCCGATCTTGAAAGCGACCAGGCAGCGGACAACCCGCCGTCGCTCGCAGATTTTCCGGAGGTGCGTCGCAGCGTCGTCAATTACGGCGTGCCTTCCTTCTCGGGCCGTTCCTCCCGCGACTTCGATCGCGAGGCCCTGGCGCGCGAGATCCGCTCGGTGCTTGCCACCTTCGAGCCGCGGCTCAAGGACAGCGCAACAAAGGTTACGGTAACCCTTGGCGACAAAACCGTGGGCCTGAAGATCGAGATAGATGCGGTGTTGATCATGACGCCGACACCCGAACGCATGCGCCTGCGCACCACCATCAATCTCGATAACGGCTTGGCTCGGACCGAATTTAGGGAAGCCTGAGATGGATCGGGTCTTCGTAGAATATTACGAGGAGGAACTGACCCATATCCGTGCGCTGGCGGCAGAATTTGCCGACATGCATCCGGCGGTGGCGCGCAACCTTTCACTCGATACGGTCCCCTGTCCGGACCCCTATGTCGAGCGGCTGCTTGACGGTGTTGCTTTCTTGGCCGCGCGGACCCGGCTCAAGGTTGATGCGGAACGCTCGCGCTTCTCGCGAGCCGTTCTTGATGTTCTCTATCCCGATCTTGTCACGCCGGCGCCGGCAACGGCCATGGTGGTGCTCAAACCTGGACAGCAGGTCCAGACAATGATTGGGGGTCATGTGGTCAAGCGCAATACGCGGCTGGTTTCCAGCCTCCAGCCTGGCCTGTCGACGCGTTGCACGTTCACCACCGCCCAGGACATCACGCTGTGGCCGATAGCCATCACCTCGGTCGGGTACTTTCAGGATCGCAGCGCCTTGGCGGCAGCCGGCATCACGCGGATCGGCGGTGTGGATGGCCAGGCGGCGCTTCGCATCACGCTCGCTCGCACTGGAAAAGGCAAGCTCGACGAACTGTCGCTCGACCGCCTTGATCTCTACTTTGCCGCGCGCACCAAGGCACCATTGCTTTTCGACGCGATTTTCGGCGCCTGCTCGGCTCTTGGTACACGAGCGGAAGGCAAGGCCAACCCGATATCACCGTTGCCGGCCCCTGAAATGGTGGGCATCAGCGATGACGAGGCGTTGATGCCTCGTACACGTCCGACGTTCGAAGGATACCGTCTTCTGCGCGAATACTTCATGATGCCGGAGCGCTTTCACTATGCTCGGATTTCGGGGTTGCAGCCCGTTGTGCGCAGATGCACAGCCGAGCTCGAGATCATCTTCATCTTCAGGCGTCCGGTGCCTGAACTTGCCGATCTGGCGGCGGCCGATTTTGAACTTTTCGCAACGCCGATCATCAATCTGTTCGAACGTGAATGCAATGTCGTCGAGCTCGATCCACGCAAGACGCGGCAGGTGCTGCATGCCGACCGCACGCGGGCGCGCGACTTCGAAATTTATCGGGTTACCCGCGTCGAGGACGCCGAGAGCGAGGGGAGCGACGCCGCAATCCCGGAGCTCTTCAGCCTGGGACAAAACCGCGGCAGCGGTTGGGTTTACTCCACCGAACGGCGCCCGCGGCGCCCGACGGAGGAGGAGCGGCGTGACGGACTCACCCGCGCTTCATACACGGGCGACGACGTTTTCCTGGCGATTTCACGCCCAGCGGAAACTCCGCCGAACCGCCCGCTGAAGCGCGTCGACATCGTGGCGCTCTGCACCAACCGCGATCTGCCGATCCTTGATGACAATCCTACCTTGACGCTGGAAGCCGGCGATCCGGTCGAAACAATCCGGCTTCTCGGCGCATTGCGCCCGCCTCGCCCAGCCATCCCTGCAGCACTGCCGGCGGGCGCGGCGGGTGAATCGCGAGCCGACAATCTCGCCTGGCGGCTTGTAGCGCAGCTCGCGCTCAACTTTCTAAGCCTTGCAAAGGAAGGTCGCGGCGTCGACCCGCTGCATGCGCTGCTTGAGCTTTACGCCGACAGGGGAGACCCGAGCCTCGCCCGCAATGTGCACTCGATTGTGCGCATCGACTCCCAGCCGGTCATCGAACGACTGCAGATCGATGGGCCGATGTGTTTCGGACGAGGCACGGAGGTGATATTGCATGTCGATCAGTCTGTCCTGGCGGGGCAAAGCACCTTGCTGCTTTCGGCCTTGCTGGCACGGTTGTTTGCCCGTCACGCCGGAATAAACGGCTTTGTGCGAACCCGCACATGGCTGCTGCAGAAGCAGGAGGATGTGCCATGGCCGATGACGCCCGGCAATCGCTACCTGATCTAGACAAGCCTGGCGTGCACCGGTCCGAAGAGCTGTCAGATGCGTTCGACTTCTTCGAGCTGTTGCGCCGACTCGAACGAAGAGGCGGGCTGTTCGGCTATTCCGGCCCGCCGGAGCGCGAACCCTCGCGGCTCGGGCAGCACGTCCGGCTCAGCTTTTCGGCCAAGGACTTGGCAGAATTTCGCGAAGCGACTGACAAAGCGCCCGCTAGGGTCACGGTCGCAAACATTGGTCTGATGGGACCTGAAGGTCCGATGCCCCTGCATTTGACGCGCTGGGTGCTCGATCGCCTGTCGCAACGCTGGTTCACCGGTGCCGATGCGCAGCAGACCAGCGACACGACCTTCATGGACTTCGTCAACATTCTTCAGAACCGCATGATCGCGCTGTATTACAGGGCGTGGGCGGATGCGCATCCGGCGGTTCAGGTCGAGCGCCCAGTTGGTGGGCGCGTTCGCGCCATGCTTGAAGCCATGGCGGGGATAGGGCTTCCCGGCACCCACAACCCCGAACTGGACGCCGTGAAGCTGCGTCAGGCCGCTTCGCTTGCCAATCAGGTAGACGGCCCCGAGCGGCTGACGCTGTTCCTGTCGGAGGCGTTCAAGGTGCCGGTCCACATCAGGGAGTTCATCGCTGCCTGGATGACCATACCAGCGGCGCTCCAGACCCGCCTTGGCAAAGCCTACGCAGCGCTCGGTCGCGGAGCAACGATCGGTCCGCGCGTCTTCAATCGTCAAAGCAGGATCGAGCTCCGTGTCGGCCCGCTGGGCTATGAGGACTTCAAGGCGTTCCTGCCGGGCGGTCAGCGCCTCAGATTGTTCAAGCAGGCCGTTAGCGACATGGTCGGCGAATCGCTCGACGTCGATGTGCGCATCGTGCTGGCGCGCGATGCCGTTCCGCCGCCGCGTATTGGAACCGTGCAACTCGCCCGGACCGCGTGGCTTGCGCGGCCCGCTGAAAGGGGCGATGCTGAAGACTTGCGGCTGCGGACATTAGTCGGCTGGCGGCAGGAAGGGGCGGAGGTCGCGGCATGAGTCTGCTGCTGACGCTGGAGCAAGGGCCACGCACCCAGGCGGTACGGCAGGCCCG
Source organism: Mesorhizobium sp. M0833 (assembly GCF_040319905.1). Taxonomy (NCBI): domain Bacteria; kingdom Pseudomonadati; phylum Pseudomonadota; class Alphaproteobacteria; order Hyphomicrobiales; family Phyllobacteriaceae; genus Mesorhizobium; species Mesorhizobium sp. M0833. Next base: position 41,831 of record NZ_JAMYOQ010000023.1, read on the forward strand.
GCTTGACGAGGGGGAACTGGTGATCGGCCGCAGCGCGGACGCCGGCTGGAAGATCGACGATCCCGACATGTTCGTTTCACGCGCCCATTGCAGGATCACCGGTGGGCGCGACGGATATTTCGTCACCGATACGTCGAGCAGCGGTTTGTTCATAGACGACTCCGACAGCCCGCTCGGCGCCGGCAAGTCGACGCGTCTTCGCAATGGCATGCGGCTGAGACTGGGCGATTACGTCGTGTATGTCGATCTGCAGACGTCGAGCACTCAAGCAGCAGCCGCAGGGCCAGGTCCGGAGCGCTCCCCACCGGCGTCTCGGGCGCCGGTCAGCATCGGCCGGGACGATTTCTTTTCAGCCACCGTGGAAGAAGAGCCCCACCGGCAACGTCCAGCCGAGCTGCCGAACCCGTTCGAGCAGCCGATCACGGGTGCGTTCGAGCGCGCCAATTCCAGACAGCGCAGCTCGCCTGCTTTCGATGACCCGTTCAGCCTCGATCCAATCTCAACGCCTGTTTCCAAAGGCACCGCAGAATCGGCCGGCACGCCCAACCAGACAGACCCATTCGGCCTCGACTCGGGATCGTTCCCCAACGGCGCGACGGAGCCGGCTACGGCAAAGCTGCCGGAATTCAACGACGACTTCGGTTTTGGGCCAGCCGCGGCGCCCAGCCCGGGACGCGATGCGGGCTCGACCGGTCAGCGCGAGCGCGACGCCCAACCACTGCAAGCGGCCAATCCCTGGGACGTGCCCGTGCGAGCGGCAGATGCCCCTCCGCCAATGCGAGCAGGCCCAGCCGCCAGCCCCGCCCGCCAGCCGCCTGCGAGGCAGCTCCTCGACATGGCGCTTCGCACCGCATTCCTGCGCGGCATGGGGATCGCGGAAGCCGATTTTCCCGGGCGCGATGCCGTCGCCGAGATGGAGAAGTTCGGCCGCGAATATCGGCTTATGATGGAAGGATTGATGCAGCTGCTACGCAAGCGTGCCGAAGAAAAGGGAAATGCTCGCGTTGCGCAGACAATGGTCGGAGCCTCCGAGGTCAATCCACTCAAGTTTCTGCCGACGGTCGACGACGCTATCGTGACGCTTATCGCCGAACGCAGCCCCGGATTTCTGGCCGGCGAAGCGGCTATCGCGGATGCGGTTCGCGACCTCGCACAACATCACGTACGCGCCTGGCGCGGCGTGCAGGCCGCCTTGCGGCGGATGGTCGACCGTTTTGAGCCGGCAGCCATCGAAGAAGAGCTGAAATCGAGTTCCGCGATCGGCACGCTGTTGTCGGGCGGGCGCGGCGCCAAGCTGTGGGAGCTTTATCAGAAACGCCATCGTGAAATCGCCGAGAGCGCGGAAAAGAGCTTTCTCGGCGAAATCGGCGCTGATTTTCGGGATGCATATGAGGAGGAGTAACACATGATCGATCGACGCGAATTTATCGTTGCCTTGGGTGCGACCGGGCTGCTTACGGCCTGTCAAAGCGCCGGGCCGCCAAAACCGTCGGTCATCACGGTCAAGCTGTCGGGGGCGGCCGGCATGAACCCTGGACCAGGCGGCGGCGACCGGCCAGTGACGGTGCTGGCCATGCGGCTGCGCAGCACCGGTAAGTTCAATTCCGCCGACTACTTTGCCTTGCAGGGGGATGCCGGCTCGGCACTGGCAGGTGATCTCATCGGATCCGACCAGATTGCCGTCGCGCCTGGAAAAACCGCGACCAAGACCATTACGGTTGAACCGGATGCGACGGCCTTGGGCTTCGTTGCACTCATCCGTGAGCCTGGCGGGCGAAACTGGCGGACGACCAAATCGGTTTCGCCCGGATCAAACTTTGCGATCAACGTCACACTCGGCAGCGGCGGCATTTCCGCCTGACGGCCAAGGCAAGGGGAGCTCGATGCAGAGAGTAGCCGGATGAGCGATGCAAACAGGGTGCTGTGGTCCGAAGGCCTTTTTCTGCGGACCCAGCATTTCCAGCAGCAGGACCGTTTCTTCGAGGCGACTGTGCGCGGCGCGTTGCAGGCCGGCCAGCTTCACACGTTCGGCTTTCAGCAACTGACCCTGGATAAGGCATTGCTCGATGCCGGCCAGATCTCGATCCTGTCTGCACGAGGCATTTTCCCCGACGGAACCCCCTTCTCCATTCCGGATCTGATGGACGGGCCGCGTCCGCTGCCGGTCACCCCGGATACAGGCGCCGGCCCAGTGCTGGTCGCCCTGCCGCTCGAGCCGGCCGGCGGCGTTGGCTTCGATCCCGCGCATGCGCCACCCAGCGGTGCGCGCTATCATGGACGGATCGTTTCGGTGCGCGATGCCGTCCAGGGCGGTTCAGACCCCGAAGAAATCGAAATCGCCCGACCGCAATCGCTGTTGCTTGCACCCGGCAAATCGGTCGGCGGCTATACCGCCCTGCCGATAGCCGACATCAAGGGGGTTCGCGCCGATGGCGGCGTTTCGCTGGACGAGACATTCCTGCCACCGGCCCTGGTTACTGGTGCAGTGGCCTGGTACCGGCAATTGCTTCTGGAAGTCGTCACAGGCCTTGACCAGATCGCCGAGGCGCATGGCAAGATGGTCATGGGCGGGCCAGGGCGCAGCGTCGAAGACTTGTTGATGCTCAACCTCGCCAACGCGGCGCGTCCGCGGCTGGCCCATATGCTGGCGCAGGATGTTTTCCATCCGGCCGAACTCTACCTGGAACTGGCCGGGCTAGCCGGTTCGATGGCGACCTACGGCTCGAGCGCGCGGCGACTGGGCGAGCTGCCGGCTTACGATCACATGGCGCCCGGCCCGCCGTTTTCGGCGCTGGCGGATGCATTGCGCTCACTGATCCTAAGCCTGCGCTACATCGAGCCGAAATCGCGCGCGCTGCCTGTCATGCGCCATTCGACCAATGTTTGGAAAATCCGCATCGACAATCCGAAACTGCTGGTGGCCAGCCGGATCGTCATCCGGGTCGGTTCGGAACTGTCGGAGGACGCGCTACGCAAGATATTCGTCAACCAGGCGACTGTGGGCTCGGCTGATGAGTTCGAGGGCCTGTGGAAGTCCCGCCTGCCCGGCATCCCGCTGAAACCGCTTCATTCGCAACCCCGCGAAATTCCTTACGACGGCGATCGGCTGTGCCTTGAGCTCGACCAGAAAAGCGAGCACTGGGCATCGCTGCTCGGTGCCCCAGGCTTCGTCATTGGCGTTTCGGGTGTACTGCCGAGTGAACCGCAGGTGGACTGCTATTCGGTGAACAGGTGAAACCATGAGCCGGGATGATCCTTTCGGACTGTCGGAGGATCGCGAACGCACTCGCATCAGGCTGACCGGCACGCCGATGCCGCGGCCGATGGCGGCATCCTTGCCGGGCGGGCCGGTAAAACGCTCGCGCACGCACCCGAACGGCCTTGTCAACGCCTTCGCGCCCCTGCTCGAGTTTGCGCCTGAGCTTGAAAGCGCGCTGCCACCGGAGAATCCGGAAGTGTTACGCACTCGGCTGCTCGAAGAACTGGTTCGGGCACGCGACACTGCCATGGCGGCGGGGTCGTCGATGGAACGGGCCGATCAGGCAGCCTGGGTGGTGGCCGCCTTGCTCGACGATCTGGCTCTGAACACGCCCTGGGGCGGGGCCAGCGCGTGGCCGCGTCAGCCGCTTGTGGTCATGTTGCGCGGCGATGTCGACGCCGGCACGCAGTTCTTTACAAGGCTCGACGAACTGGAGCGCCATCCAAACCGAGATCGCGAATTGCTGGAACTCCAGTATGACTGCCTGGCACTCGGTTTTCGCGGCAAGTATCGCGTGCCCGGCCGGTCGGGCGATCGCTCGCTCAATGCCGTTCGCGTGGCTGCGGCCCGTTTCCTGCGCGATGCCGATGCCGAGAATGCGCCGCTGTCGCCAAACTGGAAAGGCGTCATCGCATCCGACGAGCCGCAGCGCTTCATCGTTCCGATCTGGGTGATGGCCCTGGCCGCGGCGGTCATCGCTACCGCGACCTATGTGGGGCTCTCGATGGGGCTAAGCAGCCAGGCGGTTGAGCTTTCAGCACTGGTCCGCGCCCTGCCGCCGCCGACCCGTGGCGACATCAGCCGCATATCGCCAACAGTCGATGCCCCCCCGCCGGAGACTGTGGATTTCGCGCTGCTGCCCGAATTTGAAGCCGGGGCACCGGGCAATCTCAGATCGGCTCTCAGCGGCACGGAGAGCGTTTCGCTGGCCAAGCTGGTCATCCAGGCCTCCAGCCCCGAACTGTTCCAGTCGTCGCGGCCAACACTGACCGAGGGATTCGAGCCGCTGATCGGCTCGATCGCCAAGGTGATCCTCGCCAATCGTGATCTGATCGGCAACATCACTGTGGTCGGACATACGGACGGCGTTCCTCTGCAAAGAACCAATCCGCTGTCGACCAACCAAAGGCTGTCAGAGGCTCGCGCCCAGACCATTGCCGACATGCTGGTACAAAACGGAGTGCCGCAGGAACGCGTCCATTCCGAGGGCAGGGCAGCCACGGATCCAGTGGCCGACGACGGCACGCGCGAGGGCCGGGCCCTGAACCGGCGCGTTGAGGTGCTGGTCGAAAAGAGGCTGTGAGATGTTCATCCTGCGCTTCCTCTGGGCGGTCCTGACATCGCGCTGGCTGTGGACACTGATTGGCATCACGCTGCTTTCGTTGGTGATCTGGGTATTCGGGCCGATCGTCAGGGTCGGACCCTACGACCCTTTCGCCTCGGACAATGTGCGCATCGTCATCATCGCGCTGCTGGTCATCTTCTGGCTGATCTGGCTGATCGTTGCCCAGCGTCGGGCGATCCGTGCCAACCGGATGTTCGTCGCCGAAATCGCCGCGCCGGCGGTGGAGAAGCCACTCAGCCCCGGCGAAGAGAATGTCGCTGCCGTCGGTGCCAAGTTCGCCGAGGTCATGGCCGAGTTGAAGCGCCGCAAACTGGGCGGTCGCAAGTTCCTGCGCGAGATGCCGTGGTACGTTATCGTCGGGCCGCCGGCCACCGGCAAGACCACAGCCTTGCGGCAGTCGGGGTTGAACTTTCCGATCGACCTGACCGACGACCTGCAAGGGGTCGGCGGCACGCGCAATTGCGACTGGTTCTTTTCGGAGAGCGCGGTTCTGATCGACACTGCAGGCCGCTATGTCCAACAGGAGAGCCAACCCGACGTCGACGCGGTGGAGTGGCTGGGCTTCCTCGACCTTTTGAAGAAGCACCGGGGCCGTCGCGCGCTCAACGGTGTGATCGTCGCGCTTTCGATCGATGTGCTTTCGGAGGGCGACGACGCCATCAAGGCGCATGGCCGCAAGATCCGGCGTCGGCTGGCCGAGCTCAACGATCGCCTCGAGATCCGCCTTCCGGTCTATCTGATGCTGACCAAAGCCGACCTGATCAAGGGATTTGAGGCTTTCTTCGGCGGTTTGTCGACGGCGGCGCGCGAGCAGGTCTGGGGGACCACGTTCGCACTCGACGCGCATGTGGATGCAAGGACCATCGAGCGGGAAATCGCGACGTTAGCAACCGAGCTCGAGCGGCGGCTGGTGCCCCGGCTGGAGGATGAGGACAAGCTTGCCGCCCGCGCCGAAATCTTCAGGTTTCCCGCCCAACTCGCCAGCCTTTCCGAGCCGATCCAGGTACTGGTCGAGGCGATGTTCGGGGAAAGCCGGTATGAGGAGGCCCCCTGGCTGCGTGGCCTTTATCTGACATCGGCGACCCAGGAAGGGGCGCCGATCGACCGGCTGACCGCAGCGCTGTCTGCCTCCTTCGGCCTTCCGCCGCGCCGGGCGTTGCCCGCGCCGCGTGTCGAAAAACGCAGCTTCTTCCTGAAGAACCTGCTTACAGAAGTCATCTTCAAGGAAGCCGGCCTCGGCACGTTCGATCCGCTGGCGCAACGCCGCCGCGCCTGGATCTGGCGTGGCGCGGCTGCAGCATGTGCCGCAGCCGCCCTGCTGGTCAGCGGGCTGTTCACCTGGTCCTATTACGACAACCGCAAGGCGATCACGGCCCAGGCAAGCCAGTTCGAGGCGCTGCAAACGCCACTGACCTCGGCCGCGGCAAACCCGGCATCGGTAGAACAGCCTGCCATCGATGTCGCCCTCGGTGCCATGGATGAGGTCGCAAATGCCCGCACCCCACCGCCTGGCGCAGTACAGGATCTGCTCGGACCATCGGCCTCGGCGGAGCTGGTGCGAGCACAGACCGACACATACGATCACGCTTTGCGCAATATTCTTGAGCCGCACATGGTGGCGCTGCTCGAGGCGACCATGTGGCGGCAGATCCGCGATCCGGACTTCATGCTTGGCGCGCTGAAGACCTATCGCATGATGACCGGCCTCTCCCAGATGAATCCGGATTTCGCCCAGAACTGGTGGGTAAACAGTCTGCCCGAATTCGCGGCCGCGGCCCCCTTTCCGACAGCTGATGCGGAAGAGCACCAGCTTGCCGCGATCCGTCGCATGGCGGTCGACGCCAGCTATATCGCCCCGGACCAGGCCCTGGTTGCCGAGGCACTGAAAACCGTCTGTACGATTTCGTTGCCGGCGCGTGCCTATAAGCAGTTGCTGGCCGACCCGGCGGTGACTGCGCTCAAGGAATGGATCCCTGCAAACTTCGCCGGCCCAAACGGCGCCAAGGTGTTTGCGCGGCGTTCCGACAAGACGCTTCGGATCGGCATTTCGGGAGCGTTCACCTATGCCGGCTTCCATGACGCCATTCTCGACCGGGTCGAGGATGTCGCCGTACAGGCAGCACTCGACCGGGCGGTGTTTGCTGGCGGCTGCTCGGAAAATTCCGAAACCTCGGTCTCGGCGCTGTCCGAGGATATTCTGAAGCTCTATTACGATGACTACATCGCGCAATGGGACAGCTTCCTGCGCGACATGAGGCTTGCGCCACTAACCGACCTAAACGTCGCCAGTGAAAACCTCAAGGATCTTTCAAGCGCCGACTCCGCGCTGAAGCGCCTGGTCACCGCGGTTGTCCAGGAGACTGAGCTTACGCGTTCCGATGAAGCGCCGGCAAACGACAAGGCTGCGGCGGCAGGCGGCTCAAAACTTCTGGGCAAGCTCGGCAAGCTTGGCAAGATTGTAAAAACCGGAGCAAAGCTTTTGCCGCGTGCGGGCTCCGCCGACGAAGTGGATCTTACCGGCAGTCTGGTGGCCGAGCATTTCAAGCCGCTCAAGGGTGCCATCGCCGAGGTCGAGGGCCAGCCGCCGGCGCTCGACGCCGCCATTGTCGCGTTGACCGCATTGTCCAACGTGCTGCAGACGGTAACGGCCAATCCCGATCCCCAGGACGCCATCAAGAAGCAGGGCGGCCTGGCAGAACTGACTGGAGCGGTTGCCAGGCAGGCGCAGATCCTGCCCGACCCGATCGACGATTGGTTGGGCGGCATTGCCGGCGATACCAGCGGGCTGACGCAGAAGGCGGTCACCTCGGAGCTCAACGCGATCTGGCGAGCCGACATCCTGCCCTTCTGCCAGGCAGCACTTAACAATCGCTATCCTTTCAGCCCTGACAGCGCCGTGGACGTCAATGTCCGCGACTTCGCCCGTCTGTTCGGACCGGCCGGGCTGATCGATACCTTCATCAACGACCATCTGATCAGCTATGTCGACACGTCGGCGCAGCCATGGAAATGGCGCGCCGATTTCGGCCTCGATCCGTCGGCACTGGCCGCGTTCGAACAGGCAAGGAGGATCCGCGATGACCTCTTTCCGGGCGGTACAGGCCCGCTGATGAGTTTCACGCTCGAACCGAAGGACCTGTCGCCCAATGTCGCGCGCGTGACACTCAACCTCGATGGCCAGAACCTCGTCTACTATAACAACGCAACGAGGCCGCAGCCCATGACGTGGCCCGGCAAGGATGGCACAGGCGTGATCTCGCTTGCCTTCCAACCGATCGATGGCTCGCCCGAAATCTTGCTCAACGAGACCGGCAGCTGGGCGTGGCTGAGAATGTTGCGGAGCGGTCGCTTCACAGGCACCGCGCTGTCGGATGTCTACAGCCTGCGCCTGGGGACGAACGGCATGTACGCCGATTTCCAACTCAAGGCTGCCAGCGTCGAAAATCCCTATAACCTGCAAATGTTCAAGAAATTCTCATGTCCGCCGCAGATCTGATTTTGCCGGGCTTCCACGGCAAAATACCTGCCACCGGCGATTTCGTAACGCGGCGGCTAACGGGGAATTTTGTTCGCCCTTGGGACCGCTGGCTGGCGCAGCATTTCGCCCCGCTCATTGGCTCGCAATCCTGGCCTCGCAGCACGGCGCTACGGTTCCTGACCGGTTCGCATTTTGTTGGCGCATCGGCGGGCATCATCTTGCAGAGCGCCGACAGAGTTGGCAGGCGGTTTCCCCTAAGCGTCGTCGCGCAGCTTTCCGAGGCTCCCATTCAGCTTGCCCATGCCGATGCATGGTTTGCCGAAATCGAAAAGCTGGCCATTGCCGCCCAGGGCGGCGAGCTGACGCCGGATGAATTGGATGGCGCACTGGCTGCACTGCCGGTGCCGCCGGTCGAATCCGGCGAAGAGCTCATCAGCGATGTGGTAATGTGGACGGCGCGTTCGGACATATTCGATATTGATCCGCATTCACCTCAAACGACGCTGGAACAAATCTTCGCGGCAAGCTGGGAGAACAGCTGATGCAGATCTGGAACCAGATGGGCTATCCGCACCAATTCACCATGGGCATGGACAAGGCCGGCCATGAGTGGATCGTCGTGGTGGTGAAGGGCACGTTCGACTTTCCCGCGATGCCTGGCGGGCCGGTCCAAAAATCGGCGAAACAGGTTGCGCTGGTCATGGCCGACACGCACATTGATGCGCCAGGCTATTCGGCCACCCTATGGGAAACGGATTTCGCTTTCCGCAAGACCCGCTGTGATGTGATCGCCAACGGCTTTGCATACGCTCCGGGGGGGCGCCCAGCCGAACGTGTACCGGTCGGCATCAAGGTCGGCAATTGGTCGAAATTGTTTGAAGTCGTCGGGCACCGCGAGTGGCGCGCCATAGGACCGGTGTTTACCTCTACCGCCCCGCAGCCATTCCTGAAACTGCCGATCTCATACAACGTTGCCTGGGGTGGCGTCGACAGACTGGACCCGGAGGACGAACTTCCGGCTAGCTACAAGTACAATCCGGTCGGAACCGGCTGGTCGCGGACCAAAAACCAGCGTCTCATCCCAGGCCTACGGCTACCCAATACGCAAGCTGTCGACGAAGAAATCCGCTCGCCATTCGGCGACTACAAGCCGATGAGTTTTGGTCCGATGGGGCGTGGCTGGCCCGGACGGATCGAATATGGCGGCACCTACGATCAGAACTGGATCGACAACATTTTCCCCTTCTTGCCGCCCGACTTCGACGAGCGCTATTTCCAGATGGCGCCGGCCGACCAACAGATCGATCTGCCGAAAGGCGGCGAGGAAGTGCAGTTGGTGAATCTGACGCCTGACGGGCGGGTGAGCTTTCGGCTACCCTCGACGGCACTGCCCATCACTTTATTCAAGGGCCGGCAAAAGGCTTACGAGGCCGATATTTATCCTGACACCGTTCTCCTCGAGCCGGAGAAGCGCCGCTTCTCGCTGGTCTGGCGTCTATCGCAACGCATTCAGCGGACCATCATCGATTTCTCGGAGTGCTGGGTCGGCCCGCCGACGCCGGCTATGTTGAGGGCGAGGAGCAAGGGGAAACGTTATGTTCGCATAAACCGCCTCACGCCGGTGCGAGAGAGCGAAGTCGCATGAGCGCGAGGCTCGACATCGTCTCGATCGGCATGGTGACGGCTGTCGGCCTCGACGCGCCGTCCGCCTGCGCGGCGATGCGGGCACGACTCGATGGATTCCAACAGACGCGGCTACTTGGCTCCGCCGGCGAATGGCTGACCGGTGCGCCAATCCCGCTGCCGCGCAATTGGATCGGCGACAGGCGCATGGCGCATTTGGCAGCTGGCGCCATTTGCGAAGCATTCGACAGCGTAGCCGGGGCACGCGGCCAGACGGCGCTGATCCTGTGCCTTCCCGAGGAGGACAGGCCTGGTAGGTGTGTCCGCGATGATTCCGGTTTGCTCAGGAGCATTGCCGAGATCGTCGAAATCGAGCTGCATCCAAGCTGCAGAATAATCGCGCATGGAAGACCTTCCGGCATTGTCGCGTTGGATCATGCTCGACGGCTGCTGGCGTCAGGCGATGTGCCGTTTGTCATGATTGCCGGCGTTGACAGCTATCTAACGAACCAGACGGTCACCCATTATCTTTCACGCAACCGCATCCTTACGCCTCGAAATCCCAACGGGTTCATACCCGGTGAAGCGGCGGCGGCGGTGATCTGCACCCAAAATCGGCAAACAGGAATGCGGCTGTTCGGGCTTGGGCTCTCACGCGAGAACGCGTCGATCTACAATACCGAAGATTTGCCACTTCGCGCCGACGGCATGACGGCAGCCTATCGCGCGGCGTTCGAAGAAACTGGAATCGAAATGAACCGCCTCGGATACCGTATCGCCGATCTCGTAGGGGAGCAGTATTGGTTCAAGCAGAGCGCGCTGGCCAGCCTGCGCCTGCTGCGCGGCCGGCACGAATTCCAGGACATCTGGTCGCCGGGCGAATCCCTCGGCAATATCGGAGCCGCCGTGGTGCCGCTCATGATTGGTATGGCGTTTACCGCCGCGCGCAAAGATTATGCCGCGGGAAACCCGGTTTTGATCGAGGCATCTAATGATGCCGGCGCCTGCGGCGCAGCGATCGTGGCATCGAGGCCGCTGTGATGGGCGCAGTGTTCGCCAACGGGCTGGAAATTTCCGGCAAGGCTGTGAACGCGCAGACGATCGCCGCATTCCCCGATGTCTGTTTCACACCGCCGGAAAACCCGGCAACGCCGCCTGGAGTACCCATCCCCTACCCCAGCTTCGGAATGGCCAGCGACACCGAACAAGGCACTGGCACCGTCAAAATCGGCGGCAAGACTGTCAACATCAAGAACAAGTCGGACCTATCCAGGACATCCGGAACCGAGGCCGGCTGCGCCGCCAAGAAAGGCATCATCACATCAAAGAATACCGGCAAGGGCTACTTCAATTCCTGGTCCAACGATGTGAAGTTCGATGGCGAGCCGGTCATCCGCATGACGGATCTGGCCACCAACAATCATGCATCGCCGACCGGAAACACGGTTACGTGGCCGCACACGGCGGCAATAAGCGTCAATGGGCAAGACTGCGCGACAATTCTGAACAACGTTGGGATATATATCCATCAACACAAGGATTCCGATTGTCAGCACCCGACCGAGTCCGAGCACTGCTTCGAGAATCAGATGTTCCAGCGTAGTCGCGGTGGCGAGAACTATTCCGGCTGGGGAAACTACGACGTCGACACAGCGCCCTGCATCTGCATGGAATCCTACAAGAAAACCAAGACCGGATATCGCAAATCCGGGTCCGGGTCGAAGCGCGGCTCGCCGCACAACAAGAAGACTAAAGACGTCCGTGATTTCTTGAAGAAAAAGCGCAGCCCGACCCTAGGCGATGCGATCAAGAAGGTGCAGCAAGCGGTCGGCGACCATCATGAAAAGCTGCAGAGCTGCACAAAACAGGAGAAGGAGGACGCGCTCGAATGTCTCAAGCTCGTTCTCCTCGACTACCTTGCTGACTGCGCCAGAGCACCAAAGCCGACACACGCTCAGTTGTTGGCTAAACCGATAAGGAAGAAGTGATGCGTGAACCTGAGACCATCGCCGATTTCGACCCCGAAGAAATCGATGTCCAAGCCATTGACGGATTCCATCATGGTGGCAATCGCTTCAGCGCGAGCTTCGAGTTGAGCGATCCCGATGACGAGTTCAGCCGGTCCTATCTTCTCGAAATCGAGCTGGGGCGAACCATTCGCTTCAACGCAAGGCTTCAGATCGAGGACGCATTACGCTCGCACGTCAGTTTCGGAAGTCAGGATCATATCGCGCTCGAACTCGGCGGGATCATCCACGACCTCCCGCCCGGGGCGGCGTTACGCACGGAATTGCCCGAAGGTGTGCTGACGCGCTTATGGGCGCCGTCCCGCGACCGTGTTTTCGCGATTGGAGGGCTCGGCGTGAGTTATCTGCGTGAGCGAGGCCAATGGGACCAATTGGACACTTTTGAGAAGGCTGTGCTCAACGATATCCATGGCCGAGAGGGCGGGCCAATCTATTGCGCTGGCGACCGAGGACTTCTTCTAAGGCTCAACGGGCGACACTGGGACCGTATTGATCTGGGTGTCGAGGAAAACTTCAACACCGTCCTGGCCGGCGCTGAAGGCGAGATACACATCGGTGGGGCGAACGGGGCGGCCTACGAGCTGCGCGACAGCCAATTGATTTTGCTGAAGGCCGATGAGGTCGACTACTACGACATCTGTGAATTTCGCGGGAAACGATACTGGTCGGACATGAGCTATGGCGTTTCGGTGCAGCAGGGACGTGAGCTCGTGCCAATACTGGAAACGGAACAGGGCTTTACAATGTCGGCGACCGATGAGTTTCTTGTTGTCGCGGGCTGGCACGAATTCTTTCTGTTCGACGGCACCGACTGGTCTGGGTTCGAAATGGGCTATGACGGCAACATTTTTCTGCGAGCCGTCGATATGAACAACTATCGCTAGAGCGGCAGACGTTCATGTGAGTCCATACCCTGCGGCAGTGAAGTAGCTTCTGCATTCTGTTGGAGAGAAGAGATTGCAGATATCGCCAATGGCCTGCCACAGGGCGTCGATGGTTCTGATGGCCTTTGCGCGCAGATGCGCCTTGAGCTTGGCGAAGGCCATTTCGATCGGGTTGAGATCGGGGCTGTAGGGCGGCAGGAAGAGCAGCCATGCGCCTCTGGCCCGGATGGCTGCCTCGGCGGCCGGACTCTTGTGGGCAGCGAGATTGTCGAGGATGACCACATCGCCCTTTGCCAGCGTCGGAGCGAGCTGCGTTTCGACATAGGTCTCGAAGATGCGCCGGTTCATCGGCGTGTCGACGACGAAAGGGGCGGTAAGCCCATGGCAGCGCAGCCCGGCGATGAAGGTCTGCGTCTTCCAGTGTCCGAACGGTGCCTTTGAGCGCAGCCGTTGGCCCTTCAGGCAGCGACCGCGCAGGCGCGTCAAGTGACGAACAATCCGCAATTCACCGTCTAAAGTTTGAATTGTTGTAGCGTCCAGATGTAGCCCTTGGGCGGGTGGTCCTGATCAATGAACTGCGTCTTCACCTTCGTGTCCTTTCGGCTGCACCGTTTGCACTTGAACCTGATGGCCTCCAGCGGCTTGTTCCAGCCTACCACCTTGGCCACGTCGTTGGCTCGGAAGCGCCCGACGTGGTAACAGTGGCCGCACTCCACGATGAGCAGCATGTTGGCCTTTGCAGCCCGCCCAACGCTGTCCATCGGACCTTCCATGGGTCATTTCCGAGTATAGTAATCCTGTGGGAGCGGGACGAGCCCAAGGCTCGGCAAACGGTAGTCAGGCTCCTTCTCCGCGACAGTGGCCAGCACCTCGTGCAGTTTGTCTACAAGCCCGCGAAGCTGCCAAAACAATGAACCGCTAGCATTCAGGTGCGTCTGCGCCGAAAGCACCGTCTGTCGAAGACTCAATGCGTCGCGGATGACGGCCTCTGCGTCTCTCGCAGACAGTTTGTCAAACCGGCTTTTTCGTCTGCCCATCGCCGCTTTCCTCGATCCGTGCAGTCGCCCCACCTACTGACAAATAGGAAGTCATTCCTCGCAGAGTCAATTCTCCCTTGACATTTTTGTTCCGTTTTTGTTCACTGATGGCAGGTAACGTTGGGAGTGATCGCCATGGACCCCATTGTGATGCTGGACAGCCGCCAAGAGGCCGCCCTTCAAGCAATCGCCGACAAGTTCATTGCCCAGCACAGGGGCGATCCAGTGAAGGCGTTCAAGGAGATGATCGTCCTAAACGGTCATCTTCAGGAACGCCTTGACGCGCTCACTGCGCCGCGCAGGGCTACGCGCTAGGAGACCGGCATGGGCATTTTGCATCTAGACGCCGAAGCCAAAGCTGAACTCCATTCTGAGGCGGTGAAGCTCATCGCCCGCTACGAGAGCCCCCTTGAGACCGTCAAGGCGCTCATGGTCTACAACTGCGAGCTCGAGACACAAATTCTCGCCCTCGCTCACCGGCATCCCGGCCTTGTGCACGTCAGCTTCGACGACTCGCCGCCCGCCTTGGGGTGATGCCGGGGCGAACAGACCCATGCAGAAGATCATTGCCTTTTTAGAAGCGAACTCGGCGCTGGTGCTGGCGAACCCCGCCGTATTCGCCACGTTTGCCGCTCTCTGCGGTGGGGGCGGGTTCGTGGTTGGCCGCTACTTCCTGACCGAGCGTGTAACGAACCTGGAAAGCCGAATTGCAAGACGTGACGAGGAGATTGCAGAGTTAGAGGGCAAGCAGAAAGTGCCGTGGCGGGAACTGCCGATGGTGCCCATTGTTGGTACCGCAGCAATTGCTCCGCCAGAACCAAGGCGGCTCCGCCCGCTAGTCTTGACCGATGATAACGCCGCCTCCCTGGACGGCCGGGCGGCGGTCAACGAAAGATCATGAGCATGTCAGAGAGTATTGTTTCTCAGCATAAGACACCTAAGCTGATCGTCGTTGTTGCTTTCGACCGCGACGAAACCGGGGACCTCCAACCAGTCTATGGCCCAGCGGAGCAGCAAACCGAAGACCGAGCAATAAGGACTGCCAAGGGACTGGTGGGGCACCATGCTGGTGTCATCGCGTGGTCGCGAGATGCGAATCCAGCTTTGGGCGAATACGGCGAGCCGACCACACTCTTTCTTGGCGGCGATGTGCCAGACATGGAGTGAGCTTCCTTCCCACCATGAGCTACGGCGGCAGTAGCCTTCCCTCCTCTCTGGCGGCCTCAAAGAACGCCCTGCGAACTACTTCCGGCTTCACCTGATCGATCATCGCATCCATGCAGAGTTGCACCGCGCTGTGCCACTTAGGGCCACGCTTGGTCCACTTCAGGAGCTGCTCGGTGGCCGCTCGACGTTGCTGCGTTGGTATGTAACGCCGGCATGATCGGTCTCTACGGAAACCGGCGGTGAGAACCAGTGAAGCGACGATAGATAAGCACCGTCTAAACTAATAGTTCCGTCAACGACACCCGGTTTGAGCCAGGATCGGGCAACCGGCTCATGGCCCGCCGGGCACAACCCGTTCTGGGCTGCCCTTTCCGGAACCTATTCGTTGGCACTTAGGTTGAGCGGATGGTTTAGGAGTCTCCAATGAGTTCCAAGGTTGAAAATGGTCGGCTCTCGTTCATTGAGTTCCAGTCGCCGACGCTGGTCGAGAATGCGCCCGAGGGCGGCGAATGGCTTCACGAGATCAAGTACGACGGCTACCGCACCGAGCTGATCATTGAGGGCGGTAAAGCGCTGGCATTCACACGTCGTGGCTACGACTGGTCGCATCGATACCGACGAATTGTTCAAGCGGCGGCGGGTCTGCTGGTGAAGGCGGCGATCATCGACGGTGAGGCCGTCGTTCTCGGCGACACCGGCCTGCCGGACTACCAAGCCTTAGAACGGGAAGTGGGCTATCCGAACTCGGCGAGGCTATGCATTCGATCTGCTGCACCTCAACAGGCGCGATCTACGACAGCAGCCGCTGGTGAGGCGCAAGGCAGCCCTAGCCTAGTCTAGTAGGACGCAGACTCATTACCGCGTAGCCAGATGCGGATTGCGACGAGTTTGAGGCGGCAGTGTAGTTCTCAGCCAGCTTGTCGTAGCGCGTTGCGATGCGACGAAGCGGTTGTAGCAAGTGGTGGGTGGGCCGTATCGCTCGGGCAGGTCTCGCCACGGTGCGCCGGATCGCAGCACCCAGAAGATGCCGTTGAGCACCCGCCTGTCATCGACGCAGGGCACTCCACGCGGCTTGTTGGGGAGCAGCGGCTCAATTACGCGCCATTCGAAGTCGGTTAAGCCATATCGGCTCATGCCGAGCCTGAATCAGAATTCGACGTCATATGAAAGGGCCAATCGAAAACGCGACCCAAACCGGACTTCTTAACGGCGCTTCGGACGAGGCATGGGCGACGCTGCATACCAGTTGCCTTTGAGATCGCGCAGCTTCCGGGCATTGACGACATCCGAGCCCATGCACCAAACCTCCGTCCTGCAAGCTGCCGCAGTAGCCATATCCCACGCAGACAGCCCTCATGAGCCCGTCGAAGTCTGGTCTGTTTGGCATGGGAAACCCGGCAACCGGGTCAAAATTGCGATGCTCCAATCAACCATGCAAATCGCACACGCGTCAATGCTTGTCTCCAACCATCAATTGCCGTTTGCATTATGAGTTCACGTCCTAGACTAAGACTGGACTTAGACTAAAGTTGTTTCTGTTGCAGCGCCACCCCCAGATACTGCCTCACTTTGGCAAGGTCTAAATCCACGACCCTAATTGGCCTGGGCGCCGCCAGCATCCGCAGCACGAAGAGTTCTCCAGCCTCACGGAATTCTTCATAGCGCTCCTGCGCGATCTTGAGACCGAGGTCTCCGGCCACCCGTAGCCCATCCAGGTGGGCCTCCAACCTTTCGATCAGGCGGGCAAGGCGCACTTCGTCCATCTCCGGATTTTCGTCGGGATGGAGCATGTGATGGTCATAGATCATCCAGAGAAACGCCGCCATTTCGGCATGCTGTCGGACGATATCGCGCAGAATTGGCGGCGCCATTAGTTCAAGTTCACCGAGCCACCACGGATACGATTGGCGGCGCTCGCGTGGCTCGTAACGTAGGTACCCCGGATAGTGATATGGCCGTCTTTTTCGAGAATGATCGTGGCCTTGCCGCAACGCAGCTCTACGCGCTCATCGCCCACAATGCGTACTTCTTTGCCATCGCGTATAACTTGCGCCTGGGGCGTGCGGCTAAGTTCCACAATGCGTCCGACGATCAGCGGCCGGCCGACATCGCCACCTTCAAACAACAGCGCAACTTCGGAACCAATCATGTCGGCGCGCATCTCGGCCAAACTTCGCGCTCTCACGGCTGTCTCGCTCTCATTGCCTGGGAATACGACGAGCGGCGCTTCGTCGTCGAAGCCAAGAAAGACTCCGATTATCACACCTTCGATCCGCTTTCGGGTCTTGTTCATCCAGCCGCCCTCAGTTCTGCTTGATCTCCGAACCTTTCATCGTGATGTCGCTTGAAGCCTTCACGTTGATCTTGCCCGAGCCTTTCACGGAAATGTCCTTGCCTTCGATGTTAATGGTCCCGTCCTTTTTCATAGAGATCGCCGCCGATCCGCATTTGATCACGATAGAGTCGCCCGCCTCGATCAACAGATCCTTGCCAATCTTGATGGCACCGTCCTCACCAATCTGAACAAGGCTCCCCTTGGCAATCTTCAGCGAGCGCGAACCGCCGACATCAGTCGCATCGTCCTCGGCAATGTTGGCGTCTCGCCCCTTACCAATCTGCGAAGAATGAGCGCCAGCGATCTTGAAACTCTGGTCGGCACCTATC
This sequence comes from Mesorhizobium sp. M0833, assembly GCF_040319905.1. NCBI lineage: Bacteria > Pseudomonadati > Pseudomonadota > Alphaproteobacteria > Hyphomicrobiales > Phyllobacteriaceae > Mesorhizobium > Mesorhizobium sp. M0833. The sequence continues at coordinate 59,315 of NZ_JAMYOQ010000023.1, forward strand.
TGGACGGATTGGTTCGATCCGATCTGCCAGCTGTCGGCGGCACCAATGGCATGGCTCTGCCCCGCCCCCACGGTGACCGACCGCGACGCGCCGATGCTATTCGTCTGTACCGCGCCGACGCTTCGTGTCTCGGAGGCACCGACCGTATCGACGCGCGCCGCCCCAACCGTGATCGTCTGGACAATCGCTACGGTCTGCGAATGGTTGGCGTCGATGTTTTCCGTAGAGTTCGCGCCGATGTGGATCGTCTCGTTCGATCCGACTGTCAGGGACCGATTCACCCCAACCGTCTCGGTGTCGTTCGACCCGATGTTAGTTGCCTGGTCGACGCCGACCTTGACTGTTTTGTTGTTGCCTACGTCCTCGTCGAGATTGTGCCCGACAGAGTGCTTGGCGTCGTGGTCGATGCGGTCGGACTGATCGTGCTGCACCAACTTGTTGCGGTCGTGCTTAATCAGAAGGTGATGGTCCTTCTGCGCCTGGAAGTTGACCAGTTCGGAGCCTGCCTTGTCCTCGAACATCAGTTCGTTGTAGCCGCCACCACCTTTCGACGAATCGGATTTCCAGCCGGATTGCGTGGCGTTGCCGGGCAGTCCATAAGGCGGCATCTGCGCGGCGTTGTAGACCCTGCCGGTTATGATCGGCAGGTCAGGATCGCCTTCGATGAAGTCGACGATGACCTCCTGGCCGATACGCGGAATCTGGATAAAACCCCAGCCGCTGCCGGCCCAGGTCTGCGAAACCCGCACGAAGCACGAACTGTTCTGGTCCTTCTTGCCCAGCCGGTCCCAATGGAACTGGACCTTCACGCGCGCATATTTGTCGGTGAATATCTCCTCGCCGGACGGACCGACCACAGTCGCCGTCTGAGGGCCGCGCATGATCGGCCGTGTCGTGACCCGTGGCGGACGATAGGGCAATGCCGTGGGTGCCACGCCAAGGATCACCTTGAAGTTCTCGCTCTCGACATCCGCATGGGCTCTGTAGCCGGGGTCGAACAGTCTGTATTCGGCGCTCACCACCAGATACTCTTGGTTCTGGTCCTCGCGCGGAAAGCCGTCCAGTTTGAAAATGCAGCCTGAATACAGGCCGCGCACGGTTCCAACCGCGGCGATGCGCTGGTGCACCGCCTGGATTTCCTCGCGCCGGATTGCCGCCAGGCTGTCGCCGCGGCCCACTTCGAGATGCGCGCCGGGCTGACGGTAATTTTCACCCGCAGCCAGCTTGTGACTGAACGGCTGGGCCGATTTGGCCATCAGGTCGGCGCCCGGCTTTTTGAAATCATAGTCGGTATGGACATAGGCGCCCGGCCGCACCGAACTGCCCGGGATCCATTCCGTGATATATTCGACATCCCGCCGGGAGCCCTGCCCTTCAAAGTGATAGGGCACTTTTTCATAGCCCGGCGCCGGCTTCAGCTTGCTCATCGAATCGGCAAGCACAAGCGTGTGCTTGCCCTCGCCATGCTCGAAGAAATACAGGATGCCCTCGTGCTCGAGGAGTCGCTGCACGAAATCGAGATCGGTCTCGTCATACTGCACGCAGTATTCGCGCGGCGGATAAGAGCCTTGCAGGCGCTTCTCGTATTTTGCGGTGCTGTATTTTGAAAATACTTCTTCGACGATTTCGACGACGCTCATGTTTTGGAAAATGCGGCAGTCGGTCGTAGTTCCGAGAAACCAGAGCCATGGTCTGACGACCGTTTCGTAATAGGCCAGTTGGTCCTCGATCCTGGTAAGTCTAAACTCGGACACCAGGCCGCTGAACCACCGTTTTGGATCGGATTCACCTTCGATCGAGACGGCCCCACCCAGCATCTTCAGCGGATCGATGTCGTGGTCGGTACTTACGAACCCAACGGTGTAGCCAAAACAACGGCTTATCTCATCGCGCCCGACAAGGTGCGTGAAGGTCAACAGCTCGGCGCCAATCGGCGTCTCCACAACCGTGGCACGTTCATTCGGCATTGGTCGTGCCCCTCCTGGACCCGGCCGCCAGTGGATTTGAAGGTCCTGCTATACTGTCCTGCTATACTAACGACGGCAGGTTCAGGAACTCAAAGCCAAACAATTCTCACTGGGTTGCTGGTCCGTGTTGAGCGTACCACATGTTGTTGCGCGGGCCAAAGCGGCATGCATAGCTGGGCGAAGCAGCAAGATCGACGGTTCGCCCGCTGCCTTGCGCCAATGTGATGCGAAATTGGATTAGCCACGTTAAAAACATGGAGTATCGTGCCGACAAGGCCGCCAGCGATCACACAGGCGATTGTGCATGTTAATCAGTCTGCAGATCAGCAATGTCGATGCCCTGCCCGCTGGCGTATCCCCCGGCTACAGATCGCGTGATCGCACCTTCAAAATCGGACGCGAAAATTGCGACTGGATCTTACCCGACCCGGACAAGTTCATTTCCGGCCGGCATTGCCAAATTCGATACGAGGCAGGCGCGTTTTGGCTGCATGACATCTCGCGCAATGGCACTTTCATCAACGGATCGAGCCAACGCATCACCGGTCCACACCGGCTGGCGCACGGCGACAGGCTCCTGGTCGGCCGCTACGTCATCTTTGTATCGATTGACGAGCGCGCCTCGCCGACCCATCCGCAAGGCGACGAAGGTTCGACACAACGACACATGCCTATCGCGGCCGATCGGCCGCTTGACTCTGGAGGCGAGCCCTTCTTGAATTCGGCACAGCGATGGCTTGGGCAACGAGCACCGTCGCCGCCCGCGTCGGTCCCGTCGACGAGAGACGAGGTGCTGCGGGAAATCGCGATTGGAGCGGGTATTTCCCCGGAGCTGCTGCAGTCGCGGGACCCGCATGAAGTTGCGGCCGAAATTGGCTCGGTCCTGCGGGTGGTGGTCGAGCAACTGGCCATGCTGCTGAAGGCACGTGCGGCCGCCAAAACGCTGGCCAAGAGCACGCACCGGACAATGATAAGCTCCGCCGACAACAACCCGCTTAAGTTCGTGCCGGGGATCGACGACATCCTCGAAATCATGTTTGCACGGCGCAGATCCGGCTATCTCGATGCAAGGCACAGCGTCGAAGATGCGTTCCGCGATCTCAAGACGCACGAATTTGCGACTTATGCGGCCATGCAAGCTGCGCTGTCGCGACTGCTTGACGACCTGTCGCCGGAAGCGATCGGCAAAAAGCTTCCACCGACATCGTTCACCTCCAAGAAGGCCCAAGCATGGGACGCTTTTGTCGCGACATGGCGGACCATGGAGGAAGCCCATGAAAACGGCATGCTGGATATATTCTTGGCCTATTTCGGCGAGGCGTATGCCAAAGCTGACAAGCACAAATAGACCGGCCCAATAGACTGCGCCGCTCTAGCTGACGAAGAAAAGCGCATCGGCGCACCGCATCATGTTCCAATCGACAACATCTGAGATTACGATCACATACGACCGTTCGCCAGGCGGGTAAGCCTGATTGACCTGGGGGTCTGCGGCAGATGTCATATTGCGGCGACATCGTTTCTTGTAGCAAAGACTGCTGCGGACCAAGGGCTCGCTGGCCGGCCCCTTGCTTGCCCTATCCGGCCAGGAAAGATCTGGCGCCTCTCGAACGCGAGCGCGGACATTGCATCGCGGCGGCACACCGGCAATGAGCCCGAAGGACGATCCTTTCGGCCCGGTCGGCAAGACCGTCATCCGCACCAATCCAGGGCGCGGGCAGAATGCCAAACCAGCCGCAAACGAACCGATTGCCAAGTCGGTCAGGCCCTTGGACGTCAAGGAATCGACAGTTTTCGATCCTGACATAGGTCGGCATATGCCGCCGGACTGGACATCCGGAACCATTTTTTATCAGGGAGCGTCGTCCGGTGCAGCGGCCAAAGCCGAGACAGCCGAGTCAAGGCCGATCATTCAGCAGGAGGTGCTGCTCGAAGCCGCCGACACGGTCAAATATTCGACAGCAAATCCGATCCTCGCGGCGTCAGCACCATTGCTTGTCCTGTTCGGGCATCTCAGGCTTGTGCCGGTTGAAAGACAGGCGGCGCCACTGGCCGAGCATATCGCCGAAGCGATCGAGAGGTTCGACCGGACGCTGGAGAAGTCGGGCGTTGCCGAAGAGGATGCGCGGATCGCGAAGTTCGCCCTTTGCGAAACTGCCGACGATCTTGTTGGCAACCTGCCCTGGACCGGCAAGGACACCTGGGCACAGCACAGTATGTTGTCGCGGTTTTTTCACCTCGAAGCCACGGGCGCCGGCTTTTTCGAAGCGCTAAACAAGGTGCTGGCCAATCCGGAGCCACACTTAGACCTGCTGGAGCTGATGCATGTCTGCCTGTCCCTGGGATTTGAGGGCCAGTATCGGGGCCTGGCGCGCGACGATATCAGTCTCGAACGTGTGCGGCGCGACGTCTACGAGACGCTTCGCTACTTCAGGGCCCGCGCCGGAGAGGACATCTCCCCCCGCTGGCAAAGCATGGCGGCGACGATGGTGCCGTCTTCGACCCGCCTGCCGCTCTGGGGCGTTGCCGCCGCGGCATCAGCCCTGCTGACGGCCGCGTTCTTCACGTTGCGCGCGTTCGTGACCGATGAAGGCGATGCTGCAGCCAGACAGTTGCTGGCGCTCAATCCCTCGACACCCATGACGATCGAGCGCGCCAGTGTGGTACCCCCACTTGCCGAACCGGCGACAGTTGCCTCGCCTGCCGTAACCGAGCAGATCGACCGCATCCGCTCGGCACTGTCCACGCAAGTCGAGCGCGGCGGGATGACCATCGGCACAAAAGGCGACTTCATCGTAGTGGAGATCAACAATCAATTGTTGTTTCAGCCGGGCAAGACCGAAGTGAAGCCTGAGTCTCAGTCACTGGCCGAACAGATTGCCGCAGCCCTTGAGCACGAGCCGGGGCCAATCAGGATCGTTGGCCACACGGACAACGTGAAGCCACGGAAATCGAGCGCGTTCAAATCCAACTTTGACCTTTCGGTCGCCCGCGCGAAGGCTGTTGGAACAATGATCGCCGCGAAACTTAGCGATCCCGCGCGAGTGACCGCCGATGGCAAGGGCGCAGATGAGCCAATTGCCGACAATGCGACGTCCGAGGGCCGCGCCAAGAACCGCCGTGTCGACGTGATGATCCCCAAGGAGGAAACGCTGTGAAGACCGCCGGTGGGAAACGCCAATGATGCGTTGGCTGCCGCGGATATTCAGCACGGCCGCGTTGGCCGGTTTCGCGGCAGCGATCTGGTTTGCTGGGCCTTTGATCCGCTTCGCCGATATCCGGCCGCTGGGACCTGTTTGGTTGCGCGCGACAATCATCGGCACGATCGTAGCGACCGCGGCCCTCGTTTACGGAGTGCGCGTCTGGCAGGTGAGAAAGGCGCAAAAAGCGCTCGAGATCGTCATTGCTCGCGGCGACGAGGGCAATGACGATTCACCGGTGCTCGAGGCGCGCATGAGTGAGGCCATCGGAACACTCAAACGCTCGAGCGGCAAGCGCAATTTCCTCTACGATATTCCATGGTACATCGTCATTGGCCCGCCGGGCGCCGGCAAGACGACGGCACTGGTCAATTCGGGTCTGAATTTTCCGCTTGCCGGTTCAGGAGACGCCCAGCCGGTGGCCGGTGTTGGCGGCACCCGCTCCTGCGATTGGTGGTTCACTGAAGGGGCTGTGCTGATCGACACGGCAGGACGTTACACCACGCAGGATTCCAGTGCTGGAAGCGACAGCAAGAGCTGGCTTGCGTTTTTGTCATTGCTCAAGAAATTCCGCACAAGGCAACCGATCAACGGGGTCATCCTGGCCATCAGCCTTGCCGACCTCATCAGCCTCGATGAGCAGCAGCTAGATGCCCAAGTCGTTGAAATACGCAGTCGCCTGAGGGAGATCCACCAGACGCTTAAAATTCAGTTTCCGGTGTACCTGCTGTTCACCAAGGCCGATCTTGTTTCCGGCTTCATGGAATACTTCAGCAGTTTCGAGGAGCCGCGCAGGCGCAAGGTCTGGGGCGCGACATTCCAGACCACAGACCGCAACAAGAACATGACCGGTGAGGCTCCGGCCGAATTCGATGCGCTGGCGAACCGCTTGGCGGACGAGATGGCTGACCGCCTGCAGGAAGAGCTTGATCCGGTCTCGCGCATATCGATCTTTGGCTTTCCGGCCCAGTTTTACGCGCTCAAGGGGCGAATTGCCAATTTCGTGACCAGCCTGTTCGATCCGGTCCGCAGCCAGGTGAACGTCAGTTTGCGTGGGATCTACTTCTCGTCGGGGACGCAGGAGGGAACGCCCATCGATCAGGTCTTGGGCGCAATCGGCCGCAGTTTCGGCAACAATTCCCGCCCCCACCTGTCCGGGACCGGCAGGAGCTTCTTTTTGCACGATCTCCTGACCGATGTCATTTTCGCTGAATCCGGATGGGTTTCCTATGACCGAGCGACCGAGAGGCGGGCAGCGGCCCTCAGATATGGCGGCTTTGGCATCATAGCCTTGATCACTGCAGCGGCCCTTGGCGCGCTCGGGATGAGCTTCATGGCCAACCGCTCGCTGATCGCCTCTATGACGCAGGCGACGAGCCAATATCGCGAGACAGCGGACGCCCTGCTCAAAAGCACGACGGTCGCGGATGTCGACCTTGAAAACGTCATCGGGCCACTCGACCAATTGCGCAACATGCCGGCCGGTTTCGAAAGCAGTGACTCACCGATCCCGATCAACGAAACGTTCGGCCTGAGCCAACGGGAAAGGCTTAGTTCTGCATCGACAACGGCCTATCGGCAAGCGCTGGAACGAATGTTGCGGTCGCGTCTGCTCGTTCAGGCTGAGCGGACGGTCCAGGCGACGATGGCTGAGCCCGCCACGCTTTACGAACCGCTCAAGATCTACCTGATGCTCGGCGGCAAGGCACCCAAGGTCGATGACGCACTGATCATCTCTTGGATGAAGCAGGATTGGGAAAAGAACCGGTATCCAGGCGAGAGCAACCGGGAAGGACGCGCGCAGCTCGAAAAGCACCTACGCGCCATGCTCGCGTTGGACGATGCCTATGATCCAGTTTTCCAACTCAACCAGCCGCTTGTGGAAGCCGCCCAGCGTTCGCTCGGGCGCATGAGCCTTGCGGATCGCGCGTCAGCATTGATCAAGTCGGCGGTGTATGCGGCTGCGCTGGACGATTTTGCCGTCTCTCAAAAAGCTGGACCGGAAGCGCAGCTTGTGTTCGAGCGCGTCGATGGCGGCGATCTGTCGAAGCTTCGTATACCCGGTCTCTACACCCAAGCCGGATTCAACAATTTTTTTCTCGGACAGCTTTCGCGCATTGCCCAGACACTCGTCGACGACCAGTGGGTTCTGGGCGGTGGCGGCGAGCAAGGCGACATCGATCAGGCGTTGCTCAAACTCGGCCCCGAACTTCTCGATCGCTACGGCAGGGAGTTCGCAGCCGCGTGGAACAGCGTTCTCGATGGTTTGAAATTAAAGGCCATGCTGAACGACAAGCCGCACTATGTCGCGCTTTCCGCCGTAGCCTCACCAAGCTCGCCGATCGAACAGCTTTTTACCGCGATGGCCGAGGAAACAACCCTGGCGCGCGACTCTGTCTCCGGCGCCGACTCGGGCACTGGGATGCAGGTCGGCACCGTCCTGCGCCAGTCCCAGGACGCCGCAGACATGGCCAAGGGCCTGGCTCGCATCGGCATCCAAATTGGCTCCGCAAAATCGCAAAGCCGTGCCGGTACGGGGTCCGAGAAATTTCATAGCCAGAACCCTGGGGCAAACATCGAAGCGCAGTTCAGGTCCTTCCAGGCTCTGGTAAGCGGTCCTTTTGGACACCGACCGATCGATGCGCTGACCCAGAATTTTCGCGACATCCACCAGAGCCTGCGACTGGCAACCGAGGTCCCTTCGCAGACGGAACGTGTCAACGCCAACCTGCAGCTGCAGATAGCCACCCTTCGCGCCAATGCATCGCGTCTGCCCAAGCAACTCGGCAGAATGGTCAACGCAACTGCAGACGAATTTGAGGGCAACGCGGCTGAAATTTCGTTGACGAATCTGAATGAGATGCTCGACCAGGCCGTCACGCAGCCCTGCGAGAAGGCGGTCAACGGCCGCTACCCCTTCGCCGGCGATGGTACCGAGGATATTGCGATGGCGGACTTCGCCAAATTGTTCTCTCCGGGCGGCCTGATGGACCGGTTCTTCGCACAAAACCTTGCTTCCTTGATCGACATGAGCGGCCAGGACTGGAGCTGGAAACAGGATGCACGCTTTGGGCGCGACCTGTCGAAGTCGACGCTGAAAAACTTTCAGCTGGCTGCGGAAATCCGCGGCGCATTTTTCCCGTCGGGCGGGTCAATGCCGTCAGTCAACCTGACCTTTACCCCGTTCTCGCTGAATGGAGATGCAGATGCTGCGGTGCTCGACGTCGATGGCCAGATCGTCCAGAGCAACCAGGCGGCTAACACGCCAAGCACTGTGTCCTGGCCGACCGGTGCGGCCTCGACATCCGCCAGTCTGAGGCTGACGCCGGAAATGCCGGGCCGCGAATCCGTTATCGGCTTCGAAGGGCCGTGGTCGCTGAAGCGGTTGCTGGACAAGGCGACGATCACCAGAAAAGACGGCACTGTTGAGGCGCGCTTCGTAATCGGCGGACGCGACGTCAGCTATACGATCCAGACCGGCTCCGGACCCAGCCCCTTCTTCCTTCCCGCACTTTCTGCTTTCAGCTGTCCGAAGGCGTTTTGAGAAGGATTTGACCTCGCCGAAGGCAAGTAAGATCGCGAAACCAAGCTAGGGTGAGGATCGATATTTTGAATATACCGACGCTCCTGTTTTAACGACGGGGTCGGCAATTTGCGCTGGGTGGCACGTCGCTCGCTCGGATCCTGAAAGATGCCGGGTCCTGACAGTGGCATCTAGGTCGTCGTCTGGAGCACCGATCAAGGCGAGATCGCACGGCGTCATTCCGGCGTTACCTGACTGGCTGCCTGGTTGGTTGTGGGATAAGAGCTGGAACACTTCGGCACCGGCACGTTGTGACAGGCGGGGAGATCGCAGGATGCGCAGTTGATCAGGCGACGGAGCGCTGTCGCGCCCTCAAATCATCACTTGAGCTCTTTGTCGGGGTGACCCGCCACGAAGGTCACGCGCTCAAAGCTAGATTTCGATATTTTAATATTCGAGCCTGTGGCAAAGTGGCGCCAGCGAGCGCCTTAGAGTGCGCTGCAGAGGACGCTTCGAGAAGCGCTTGGTGGCAAGTTGAGCGATGTCGCCCTTTCCTTTGAGAGCTTCGGCGTAAGCCACAATGGCTGTGTCCGTGAGCACAATGAAGACAACTATCTGGTCGAGCCACGAACCGGCCTGTGGGTGGTGGCCGACGGTATGGGTGGGCATGAAGCCGGAGAGGTCGCTTCAGCCAGCATTGTCGACCATCTGGCCACGATCGGCATTGCCAGTTCCGCCCCGGATCTTCGTGCGCGCTTCGAGGACAGGCTGAGCCGCGCCAACGCCGAGATCCGCAGGATCTCCGAGTCCCGCGGCATAACCATCGGCTCCACCGTTGCCGCCCTGCTGGCGATGGATGGGCGATTTGCTTGCCTATGGGCGGGCGACAGCCGGGTCTATCTGATCCGCAACGGATCCATCTCGCAGATCTCGAAGGACCACACCGAAGTTCAGGAACTTCTCGACCGTGGCATGATCAGCGCGGCCGAGGCGCTCACCTGGCCGCGCCGCAATGTCATCACGCATGCGGTAGGCGTCAGCGACGAAATCGTCATCGATTTCCAGCAAGGGGAAATCATGCCGGGAGACATCTTTGTGTTGTGCACCGATGGGCTGACGGCGCATCTGACCGACGCCGAGATCGGCGCCGCAGTTGTGACTGCAACACCTCAGGCGGCCTGTGAGGCTCTGCTGAAAACGGTGCTGGAGCGAGGCGGGACAGACAATGTCACGATTGTGCTGGTAAAATTCGCAAGCAGAAGCAACGGACACCCCCCCTACCCTGATCTGTCCAGAGCGGAGGGTTGAGGCTGATGAGCGCCGACGACAAGACGCGAATATCGCCGCAGCTGGCCAACACCGCCGTCGGCACGCAGCTCAGCGGCATCTACGAACTTGACGAGCGGATCGCATTCGGCGGCATGGGCGAGGTCTACCGCGGCCACAACATTCAGACTGGCGACCATGTCGCGATCAAGATCGTCCTGCCCGAATTTGCCCGCGACCCGACGATCTTGTCCTTGTTCCGCAAGGAAGCGTCGATCCTCAATCACCTCTCGCACGATGCGGTCGTGCGTTATCACGTCTTCACGATCGATCCAGGGATCGGTCGTCCCTACCTTGCGATGGAATTCGTCGACGGTGAGTCCCTATACGACATCATGCGACGTGGCCCTATGCCGACTGAGCAGGTGCGCAAGCTCTGCCATCGCCTCACGTCGGGTCTGAGCGCCGTGCATCAGGCAGGAGCAATACACCGCGACCTCTCTCCGGACAACATCATCTTGCCCGGAGGTCAGGTCGATCGCGCCAAGATCATCGATTTCGGAATCGCGCGATCGGCGACCGTCGGCGGGGAGACCCTGATCGGCGGAAAATTCGCGGGAAAGTACAACTACGTTTCCCCCGAACAGCTTGGGCTGTACAGCGGCGATGTCAGCGAGCAGTCCGACATCTACAGCCTGGGGCTGGTGTTGGTTGCCGCCCTGCGCGGGAAGCCGATCGACATGAGCGGATCCCAATTCGAGATCATCGAAAAGCGTCGGACCGTGCCTGACCTGTCCGACATCGATGACGATTTTCGTGACATTGTCGAAGCCATGCTGCAGCCGGATCCGCGAGACCGCCCGGTGAGCATGGCGGAAATTGCCAGGATGACGCGTGACGAGGACGAAGGGACAACGCCGCCGACGTTCATCCCAAACCGCGACAGGCCGGGTTTGCCACGAGCGGGGCAAACCCTTGCGCCCGACCCGAAGGCCTCGTCCCCGCCATCCGATGTCTTGGGCCATGGCGGGCCTTTGGCAGGCTCGGGTGGGCAGCGCTTTGTCCCGCATGTCCGACCAGCGCTGCTGTCCGAACCTCGGGCCTCACCGGTCGCTGCGCCGCCACGTGCCCTCGTTGGTGCTGTTCGCGGAACATCTACAAAAGGCCGAGGCATCGCCATCTCTGCCTTCGCGACATTGGCTCTCGCCTCAGTTGCCGGCCTCTATTTTAGCGGCTTTATAACGCCCACCGCACCGAGCGCTGTCAAAACCTCGCTTTCCGCGCCAGAGCCACCGCAACTTTCACCACAAGCAACAACGCCTTTCCCCGATGCATCAATTCCTGAGGCAGAGGCGTCAAAGCCGCTGGCGACGGACAATGATGCGCACGCGCCTGAGCCGCCACAGGCAGTTCCAGCCCCAAAGCCGGAAACGGAAGCTACATTAGCGCCAACTGAAAATCAGACGGAGGCCGCCGCAGCCAGAACGCAGCCGCCGGCAGCGTCGCCCAAGATGCTCCCGCAAATGCAGGAAAAGTCGAAGCCGTCGGCAAGCGCGGCGCAACTGCCGGCCGAAACCGCAACGCCATCATTTCAGCCCGATACGCCCTCGCCGCCTGCCACGATTGCTCCGGCTCTCCCGCTGGTCGACAAGGCTCCGGCGCCGCGCGCCGCGCAGCCAGACGCCGCACCGAGCCAAAAGCCTGAACAGCAGGCAAGCCCGCAGGCGGGGGCGAAACCGGCCGTGCCAGCTCCCGAACCGGCTGCGGGCCAGGCAGGTGCGACGAGCCCAAAGGAGCAGCAGGCCGTCCTGCCGCCGCCCAAACACCAGGCGAACCGGCCGGCGAAGACGATACCAGCAGCGCCCGTTCCCGAGCCGGCTGCACGCCAGGCGGATACGACGAGGGCAAAGGAGCAGCAGCCCGACCAACCGGCGGCCGGAGAACCAGATCCGGCCATGGTCGCCCTGAACTTGCCCAAGCCGGAAGTTGCCCCAGTAATCGACGAGATAGCGCAACGTGTGTCGTGGGTTCGCGACTTCAGCGGCGGCGACTGTTTCTACGCCGCCGTAACCTCGATAACCGATAAGACCGCTGCGATCGAAGGATTTGGAACCGCGGTCCAGCCATTCGAGCAGATGCTGGCTGATTTCCAGGCAAAGTTCCACGTTGAGCCGGACATCAACGTGCGCCTTATTGAGCCGAGCCAGTGCGAAGTCACCAACTTTCTGCGTTTTCTGGGGCAGACTGCTGGCGAGAAGCCGCAGCTTGTTCTCGATCGAACATCGGTGCCGAACGGTACGCCGATCAGCGGTACGCTGGTAACGCGTGGCGGGCTCATTTCCAGCGTGCTGCTGATCGACCACAAAGGCATGATGTTCAACCTCGATGACCGCATGGTCGTTCACTCGGACAAGGCTACCTTCAGCATCCCGATCGGTCTCGGCGCCGCCGACAGGGCTGCAGGCAAGGCCGTGCCGCAGATCATCATGGTGATCACCGGGCCCCAGGACATCCAGGCGGCTGCGATCTCCACGCCAGTGCCAGCCTCACGGCTGTTGCCCAAAATTCTCGAGGAAATTGAGGCCAACGGTTCCAAGTTTTCGGCCAGTGCCAAGTATTTCCGACTCGGCGGCTAGCATGGGCGTCCGATGGAACTGCTTAGCTCGCGTTTGCCCCGCTCGTCTTCCGACCTGCCCGTAAAGCAGCGTGGTCGGCTTCGAACCTTGCTTGCCTCGATGAGCCGGATGGGGCTTGCGGTCGTTTCGGCCGCCGCGTTGCTAGCCGTGCTCTCGTGCAACGAAGCGCGCGCCGAATTCACGGTGTGCAATCAGACGCTCGACGTCGTCAACCTCGCTGTCGGCCAGGAGGTGGACAATGCCGACCAGACCGACGGCTGGTGGACCATCGGCGCAAATCAGTGCGTCAACGTCATCCGCGAAGAACTGACGAACCGCTACATCTACCTCTACGCCACCGACGTTTTCGGCCACGCGATCCTGACCGGATCGACCGAAATGTGCATTGAGCGGCGACGTTTCTCGATACGCGGCATCGACGAATGCTGGCAGCGCGGCCATATTGCCGCGCGATTTGTCGAAGTCGATACGCTTGAACAGGTGCGGTGGACGTTTTTCCTGACCGGAAGCAGTCCGTGACGCACGCTATCGACACCAGCTTCAAGGAAAAGAAGCAAGCACGCGCTGCCCTTCGCCGGCGCACGTTTTGGCGCAAGCTTCTTGCCGGCCTCGCCACGGTTTTCCTGTGTTCGATTGCAGCCGGCTTCTATCTCACCGCGGACTACTGGTCATTTGGCGACGAAGACGAGGAGCTGCATGCGGTCGAAGGAGCCGACGATGTGCCGGCCGATGCCTCTGTTTATGTGCCTGCCATTATCGGCCTGGCGGGAGACCCGATGTGGATCACGCTCGCACCCGATTCCGGCGCCGCAACGAAAGGCCGCGTCGTTCCGCGTCCGGCCGAACTCGACCAGGCCGGGGTTTCGTCACAGATCGAGATTTTGTCCGACGTCATGCTTAGCGCCAGCGAGAAATTCATGACGACCATACCGTCGACGCAGGAGGATTTTGCGTTCTTCCAGGCACAACGAAAAACCGCCCCCGCAGCCTCCAGCGATCTGCAGAACGATCTTCAGCCAGCTCCTGGCGCCGATGAACCCGCGCCTGCTGCCGATCAACTGACCGAAGCCGATGACCCGGAGGCCGGCTGGGGTGAAACAATCGACGCAGGCGATGCAGCTCTTCCCGCGTTCCACAAGACCCAGATCGAAAACAACACCAGCGTCGCAACTGTCACGAACGAATATCAGCGGTTCGAGGCGACGGAAGACACGTTCGTGAAGATCCTCAACGATCGCAGTCTGGATAGCGTTGCGGTCGATGCACATTTCTCCGCCGACGACGCCAAGCAGGCAGGCGAGGCGCTGAAGGCCCTCTTCGGCCGGGACGGCCTTGAACCGGGCTATGTCGTGGCCATGCGTGGATACCGGCCCAACCGCGAGACGACAACGATGTCCCTCATGCAGGTGTCGATCTACGCCAAGAACGTCTTTGTCGGCACGCTGACGCGCAATGCCGCGGGCGTGTTCGTCTCCGGCGTCGACCCTTGGGTACGCGAAGATCTCTTCAACTACTCGGGCGCGCCGGCGGAAGGCGGCCACAAAAGGCAGTATCGTCTGCTCGACGCGATCTACTCGACTGCGGCACGCAACAGCGTTCCAACCGGCGTGATCGGCGAAGCGATCATGTATCTGTCGAGAGGACAGGATCTGGACGCCTTTGCAAGCGAGGACCAGCGTCTTGTGCTGATCTATTCTCAAACGCCGCGCGGCAAGGACGAAGGCGCCGGGCGCGTGCTGTATGTTGGTGTTCAGGGCACGACAAAAAGTCTCGACTGTTTCGTCTTCCAGCAGGGCGATGGCCAGTTTGCATGCGTCACAGGCGACGATCAGGTCCGCTCGCTGACGGTCACCAACGGCATGGTCACACCGGTCAACGGGGTCTTGACCTCGACCTTCGGGCCGCGCAAGCATCCAATTCTGGGCACCGTTCGCATCCATAAGGGCGTCGACTGGGCGGCGCCCGTAGGCACGCCGATCGCAGCCGCCTTCGATGGCGAAATCAGCTTCCAGGGCGATGGGGGCGGCTATGGCAATCTGGTCAAGATTTCGCACGGAAGCGGGCGCGAGACGCGCTATGCGCATATGCAGAAATTCGCAATCATGGGCGGTGTCGGCACCAAGGTGAAGGCAGGCGATATCATTGGCTATATCGGCACCACCGGACTGTCGACCGGGCCGCACCTGCATTTCGAACTGTACCAGAATGGCGCGGCGATCGACCCGCTGGGTACGGTTACTGCGGTCGCTTCGGATCTTTCCGCCGTGGAAACGCTCACCGACCGCATCGTCCATGTCGAAAGTGGCGGTAGTGCCCGTGCCAAGAACCCGAATTCTTCAGCGACCGGCGCCGGCCAGTTCATCACCAAGACCTGGATCCGGATGATGAATACATACCGCCCCGAACTTGCACGCACACTGTCGACCGCCGACCTGCTTGCCCTGCGTTACGACGCCACGATCTCGCGCGAGATGGTTCGCAATCTGGCGCGAGAGGGCGAAGCCTATCTTCGGGCGCGCGGCCACCAAATCACAGCCGGCCGGCTCTATCTGTGCCATTTCCTCGGCATGGAGGGGGCGCATCAGGTGCTGTCGGCGTCGGGTTCGGCGCAACTGAGCGCCGTGCTCGGATCAGCCGTCATTCAGGCCAATCCCTTTCTCACCGGCAAGACCGCCAGCTATGTGGTGGACTGGGCCGAAAGGAAGATGGGTCGAAAGCTCAGCCCAGCAACGACCGCGAGCCAGCAGACGACGACCACCACTGAAATCCGGCAGACATCGCCCGAGTTCGCAAAGTACAAACACGTGATCATGGCGATGCTGAGCTCCGTGCAGAACGCGCTTTGAGCCATCGCAGCCGTTCGTAAGAAAGGGTTCAAACGACTGCCCTGCTCGCGGCAAAGCCGTTGTGGCTCGAAACTGCCGCACAGTTTTCGGCGGCATGCGCTACTCGGTCTTTATGCGCATTTCCACACGGCGATTGACAGCATCGTATGGGTTGGGGCTGCGCGGATGCGCTTCGCCCAGGCCGATCGGATTAATCCGAGCCGCCTCAATGCCGCTTGATGTCAGGAAGGACGTCACAGATTGCGCTCGTCGCTGTGAGAGCCGCTCATTGTAGTTCGCCGGACCGGAAGCGTCAGTGTAGCCTTCGACGACGAAATGGAAACTGCTAAGCCGGTTGTCCTTCAGGGCCTTGGCAAACTCCGCGAGCTCGGCGCGCGCGGTTGCGTCAAGTTCGGCCGAATCGAGTCCGAAATTGATCAGCATGTCGAGACTGGATTTGCCGGCGGGTCCCTCGTTTGGCTTACTCTTGCTCTTGCACTGCTCCTCGGTGCCGACACAAATTCCGCGCGACCTGCCAAGATCGGCCGCGCCGGCAAAAAACTTGACGATGTCTTCTGATTTCTGGACAGGGTCGGCGCAAACATGCGTTGAGAAAACCATGACCGCCAACACCAAAGGTGAACTGGCCCACCGCATAGCGGTTACTCCTGTTGAGCATCCGATATTATCAAGCGTGAACATACCAAATTCCGAAGCAATTGTCTGCGGGAAACACCGAGCCGCGACTGTATCGCCGTTATCACTCCGCTGCGAGTAGAGACTTGACCAGCGCCGCGCTGCGGGCTTGAGTGCTGACAGGCTCTCGATGAAAGCGTGGCGTCATGGCCAACGGGCTCCGATTCAAAACGGCACGAGATCTTTTCCTAGCTTGTCCCGCCGCTGCCCGAGACATGCGAACCCTTCCAACCGAACAGCATTCGATCGAGTTTTGCCGCGATCTCCTTGCAGGGCGCGTTCCCGAAGAGGCAATCACCTTTTGTGCCTACCTGCTGCCGGATCGGGCTGCGGTCTGGTGGGCTCATGAATGCCTTGGGCATTTGAGCGAGCTGCTCGATGAAACCGATCAACAACTGCTCGCACTCGTCAGCAACTGGGTCAGCGAACCGGGCAGCGCCCGCCATCGTGTCGCGCTGGGCCAGGCAGCGGCAGTGCCCCCTACAACCCCGGGCGCTTGGATTGCCTTGGCTGCCGGATGGCGTGACAATGGCGATGGTGCTTGCCGATCCGTCGGCCGCACAGCAGTACCACCCGCCTCACCGCCGTTTCCTGCCGCCCATGCCGTCAATGCCGGAGTTCTGGCAGGGCTGGCGCGTGTTGCACTCGCGGACCGTTTTGCCATTCTATCTGCCTTTGTCGAAATGGGTCTACAGATGGCCGACCCCTCAGTGCCCTAAGGTCATCTTGCCCGGAACTTAGGAGAGATCAACAAACGATTTCCTGTGGAATGGGAGGTCGGAAATATTCCGTGGAAATTCTTTAAGCGGGTGATCGGATAACTGGCTCGCGCGATGACGACCTTGTGCCCCCTAGGCTCCACAAAGGCCTGTGGGCACAGCGTTGTTATGTACCCTGGCGACGTCCTCGATCAGTTCGGTTAAGGTGCGGACCCGTAAGTCGGACCTATCCCCTATGTTTCCCACATCTTTGGTCACCATCCCCAGCGAAGACATGGAGACCGCCCCGCTCACCTTAATGTTGACGGTAAAGGTTCTTCTAGGCGCCTTCTCAGGCCGATCCGTCGATTTACAGAGCGCCGCTGCCGGCAGGCTCCCCAGCTTCGAACCACAGTCGGTAGCTCTCCCGCATGGCTCGAGCACCAGCCTTCGAGGGGCCAACAATGGCGAGACGTTCCAGTTCCGCGAGCGGGTGTCGCGCGGCCATTTTCGGTCGCAGACGCTCGAGCGTAGCCCGCGGTTCAACATCCGCCACATAGAAATAAGCCTCCTTAGAGGCTGTTTCGAAATTCGCTCTGGCGAGTCATATGGTGGTGGTTTCGAGAACCGGAGCAGCGGACATTTGGGTCCGTGAGAACCGGAAGCGCAGATTGGTCCCATCGCCCGTTTGACCACGAATTTTCAAACCGAAGGCCCAGATCTTACTTGCAGCCGCCTTGCGCCCACTTGGCTAGCGCCACCTTGAAGCGCGTCCCGAGCGGATGTTGCAGACGCAGCACGGACACATCGTTGGCGGCGAAATTCTTCGCCTGTTCGCACAGCCGAACCTCATCCCACTCGTGGCAGCCATTGCAGTGCTTGCCCTGCCACACCGCTTTATCGAGCCCTTCCACGGGAGCAAAGAGAGGCTTGCCCATGATCAGCTCGGCGATACTCTTGCCGTCGATCTTTGGATCTCCAAAATCGACAGGTCGGTCGAAAAAGATCGGATCGTCCGAAGCCAGTTTCGGAATTTTCTGCCGCAGGACATTAAGCGCAAGCTGTGCCTCATCGTCGCCTGACGAATTTGCGTTGGCGTTGCGCCCATCCGAACCGTCTTCCGCATGTTGCGGAGCGGTCGCTTCGCCGACGATCAGCGGCGCGTTGAGATCGACCCTGTGCAAAACGACCTCGGTGGTCAGCGAGACATTGATCCACGGGCGCTGCTTGCCGGCCGTTGCTTTGAAGACATCGGCGGTGACCATGTTCATCGCGTCGGTGATGGAGACGTTCGAAGCCCCGATATGGGCAAGCAACGCGGACGTGAACGGCGAATGCTCGCTTGATCCGTCATAGGCAACCTGATTGGGACTGGTGGAAAAGGCGACCAGTGTACCCGCACCGCCATTCTCGATCGGGATTTCGGCAAGCCCGCTTCTCGCTCCCTTGACGCCTGCGGCCTTTGCCAAGACTTCAGCCAGGGGATTGTCGCGACAGGCGTCGAGGAAAATCAGTCTTATGCTGGTCTCGCGCGACATTTGCCGCAAAACGAACTCGACAGGCACCGCCTCGAAATCCAGCGAAGTCTCGTCTTCCAATGCTGCATCAACCGGAAGGAGATAGTTGCTGCCCGAAACCTGCAAACCATGGCCAGCGTAAAAGAAAAGCGCAATGTCGGCGCCGCGAACCTGCTTTGCGAACTGCGCAATCGTCGTCTGGGTCTGCAATTTGGTCAGATCGAAACCGGAGACGACTTCAAAGTCCAACTTCGAAAGGCGGTTGGCAACAGCCTGCGCGTCCCGGACCGGGTTGGTCAGCGCCGGCGCATGCTGGTACTGGGAGTTGCCAAGGACCAGAGCAACACGGCGTTCCGCATTGGCCGCCGTCAATGTCAATAATAGCGAGAGCGTCGCCAGCCCGATCGCGCGCGGGGCACTGCCAAAACAGGCAATCAGATGAAAGCCCCACCGGAACAAGAGGTCCTTCCTCAGTTGACGAGTTTGGTGGCGGAAAACTCGATCCGCCGATTGAGCGCCTTGTTCTTCGGCGTATCGTTAGCCGCGACAGGCCGCTCCTCGCCATACCCGGTTGCCGTGATCTGCGTTCGTGCAATACCCGCGGCGACGATGGCATCGGCAACGGCCTGGGCTCTGCGCTCCGACAGCAGCTTGTTGGAGGCAGGCGAACCATCGGAATCGGTATAGCCAGAAACTTCTACCTTCAGGCCTGGGCACTTGCCGACCACGCCAACCACCTCCGCCAACAGCGGGCGGCTTTGGTTGTCGAGCCGCGCGCTCGCCGACCGAAAGTAGATGGCCCCAGTGCGGGAGAGCACCGCGAACCGGTTAAGGCACTCTTCTTCGCTGAAATTCGCTTTCGCGGCGTCGGTGGCGACGGGCCCGACGTCGGCAGTACTTGCCGCGACTGTCTGCACGGCCGCGGGCTTACTGTCGCCAGCGTTGAACACGAAATCGAACGATACCGAAGCGGTCGGAACAATGTTGGTCACATTGGCGGCTTGCTGCAGCTTGTCGACATTCGGCAGCAGTCCGAAGTCCTCGACATGCACGGCAACAGGCGCCTCCGAAGCGACGGAGACCATGCTGTCGCTGATCATGGTTACGACGACATTGGCCTCAAGATCCTTGTCGACGCCGTGCAGGTTGAGGCGAAATGGCAGCACTGCCTTCACCCTTCGCTTGGTCGCCAGGTCTGCAAATGCGGCAGGGTCCACTTTTGCTGTCAGTTCGGCGGACGGATATTTGAATGTCTCAAAGAAAAGGAACCGCATGCGGACATTGCGAAGGTCGACACCAGTGTCGACGGAGTTAAGGTCAAAAGTGATCTTGGCCTCACCCGTCGAAGAAAGAGTGCCGGCTATGTTCCTGATCTTGTTGGTTTCGACGATCGTATTCTTCTTGACCGACTGGTAGGTGAGCACGGAGGCGGTCGGGTCGAGTGTCCAGTTCGTCTGTGCATTGGCGCTTTCCAGCCCAGGTAACAGCAGCACCGATACGGCAACGATCAGGCCAAGGGTGTTTAGGGCGAAGCAGCTTCTCGAGCCCGTTTTCCACCAGTCTCCGACGACTTCGAACATTGGACCCCCCACAGGACAACAGCCTTCCGCGTTGCAACCGCGAACTGTGCCGTGCCAAGGAGCATAGAACAATTGTCGAGGCTTGGCGAGCATCGGCGAATCGACCGCAAGGTGTAAATTCCGCTCAGGTCCCCGGGCTGCGGAAGTCCGGCAAAATGGTGATGGACGAACACTTGCTACCCAGCAGTCTTGTTGGCGGATATTGGAGCTGACTGAAGAACCCGCTATAGCACCTGCCCCGTCTTTGAAGGCCGGTCACGGTGGACCAGCCCAAGTGAGGGAAAAGCCCGCCTGCTCCATCCTGCTTCTGCCGCGGACACCTACTCCCCAGCCCGTCGTCGACGCTATTCTGTCAGTCTCCATCTCCATTCCGCGCTGAAGATGGCTTCCCTTGGCAGGTCATCAAAGCACTATCCCAATGGCTGAACTGTCCGGCGAATTGGGAGCTCCACGTTTGTAACCAAATGGCGTGCTCCGCGTTCTCTTCAACGGCGTTCGACTATGCGCTCGCGATGCAGCCGTGTGATTTCAGGGTTTCTGGATGGTCAACCGGGACAGGAGCCGGCATGAAGGAAGCTTCGACTGCCTGATCGTAGGTGGCGGGCCAGCGGGCCTAGCAGCTGCGACTTATCTTGGAAGATTCCGAAGGCGAGTAATTGTCGTCGACGCAGGTGAAAGCCGTGCAAAGCGGATTTCCTTGACGCGCAACTGCCCAGGCTTCCCGGACGGTATCACCGGCGCTGACCTACTTGACCGCCTCGAACTGCAGGCTGCTCGATACTGCGCGAGCTTGGTCCAAGACAGGATCGTATCCATTCGCAAAACGAAGGCTGGGTTTTTGGCGGGCGCTTCATCTCCCATTCGTGCCCGCTCGGTGCTCATTGCTACCGGCGTTGTTGATATCCTGCCAGATTTTCCTGGCGTTACCGACATGATCCAAGCTGGCGTCTTGCGATTGTGCCCTATCTGCGACGGCTATGAAGCCATCGACAAACGGGTGGCCGTCATCGGACCGATCGAACACGCAATGAAAAAGGCGTTGTTCATGCGCACCTTCACACGGGATCTCACTTTGCTGATTACCGATCCATCCGAGCCCTCCCCCGACAAGCGTACCAAGCTCAAGAGGGCCGGTATCGAGATCGGCGTATGCAGACCCAATGCCGTTTGCGCCACGCGCCGGGAGGCGGTCGTGGAACTCATCGACGGCGGAACGCTGTCGTTTGACACCATCTACCCTGCGATGGGCTCGACCATCCGCTCGAGGCTCGCGGTCGACCTTGGTGCATGCTGTGACAAAGCGGGCAATCTCGTCGTAGATTCGCGCCAGCGCACCGCAGTCACCGGCCTTTATGCAGCCGGAGATGTGGTCAATGAGATCAATCAGCTTGCCGTAGCATTCGGTCACGCAGCGGTCGCTGCAACCGACATGCACAACTATCTTGCAAATGGCGACGGCGAATATTGGTCCAGGCCGAACACGGCCCACGGTGACACCAAGCGCACGGTGCCAGGCGCCGACGCCGAAAACAAAGCATGAGGAACGAAGAGGCACGGCGACCGTTCGTGATCATTGAGTTTCATCATGTATCTTTTTCAAATCCTGCTACCTCGCGCGGACAATTCCGGCAGACCGTTCCCCAAACAGGAATTCGACCGGCTCAAAGAAGAACTGGCCCAGCAGTTCGCCGGCGTCACAGCCTTTTTGCAGGCACCTGCGGAAGGGTTGTGGCGGCAAGGCGGCGAGTGCAGCTATGATGAGATCGTCATCTTCGAGGTGATGACGGAGGAGATTGATCTGCAAGCCTGGCGAACACGCCGTGCTGACCTTGAGCGACGCTTTCGTCAGGACGAGGTGATCATCCGTTACTCATCGATGGGCGTCGTGTAAGATGCGTAGAGGTTCGGTTCCAGCGGCGGGCAGGTTCGACGCAGGTTGACCAGAGTGGCAAAGGCGCGGCGCTCGAAGTCCGTTACACGATGCACATCAGCTCGCGGCGATCAGCAACTCTTTTTAAGTTCGGGTCTGTGACGGAATCTCTGTAGTAAGGCTCACGTCGTCCGGGCGCTGCTGCGAGCAAAGGCCGAGAGAACCATCAAGGCTCTCTGGGACGCGGTCGGCGCGGTCGTCGACCTCTTCACCCCAGCCGAATGTGCCAACTACTTCAAAGCCGCAGGATATGAACCGGATTAACAGGACGTGCTCTGGGTTTGTGCCAACGCGTACTTCAACGGCTCTGCACCGACGACACGTCGACCCCTCGCCCTTGGATGGCGACGTCTCGCATCTCGCATTTTGAGGGGCAAAAGCACGAGGGCGAGCTCCTCGAAGCTAGACCCCGAAACGGACAGCCCGGCAGCACCACGGTGGAACGTTTCAGAGCCGCCGTGATTCCGATTTATGGCCTGCCCACGGAGATCATCGTGCCCATGGTTCGTAAACCGCGCCATGGAGCCTGTCGGCGATTTGTTCGCTTCAGAATTCGGCGACCCGCCAACGGGCGTTATTTTGAGTTTAGCTTTGCCCCGAGAAGGCCTGTTCAGTCTCAATTGCATCGTGTAGCGGGACTTAAAATCGCGAAGCTGCGCGTTCATGCAACCTCCGCCTTCTCTTCGCGTTTAGCCCCGTTCAATCCTGGCGAGCGAGAAAATGCCGGCGTTCATTCCGATTACAATTTACCTGAATTGCAGGCCAATGGTGGTTGCATCAATATCCGACGCTGCGAAAGCACTTGAACAACCATGGCCATACGTGGCCAAGCCGCGGCGGCTCGAAGCCGTCCGAATGATCAGGGAATGCTTGGCCGGTCATTGCAACCAACAAGCTGCGATCGATGCCTTCAAGGCGGCCGCAATCGAATAGGGACTTTTTACGCAAAGGCCTTCGAGCGTAGGCCTAACGAAATTAGATGCGGTTGTTAGAGACGTGGTGTGAGCTCATACCGCTCTCCGCATCTGGACCGCAGGCAGGCTTCGCCGACATCGCTATGCCGACGCCTCCCACGGCGTCGACGTTCCCTGGAGAATGCGGCAGCGCTCGACGGCGGTGTTCTTCCAAATAATGCGGGTCAAAGCCGGGAGACCTGCCCATCTCTTGGAATTGCTTCCGCAGCTCTGCGAAAAGATGCACTCCCACGGAATACGATGGGCCGCAATGATTCCGACCGGGGCACAAACAGTCCTCGAGCTGCCCCCCTAACTGCAAGTCCGGCGAGCCCGCTCGCGTCCATCCCGGTTTGCAACGGCCAGACTTCTTGCCGACTACCACAGTGCGCATACGTTAGATCAGCCATTCTCCGCTTATAAGCTTACTGCTGCTGCGCATCTCGTTGCGCTTGGCAGCCGCCGGCGGGACTTGAGCGACCGCTTCGTGCAGGACTCAGCTTGCCATGATGGCTTTTGAGTAGCGCTCAGGCGTCAGAAACTCCCCCGTGCTTGGCTTCTTGATCAGCCGCCGCCGCTTCCATTTCGAGCCGCGCCAAATGGGCCTTAATTTCCTCAGGCTCGGCGTGCTCCAGCCCGACGACATTGTTCCTCGTTTCCTTCAATGCAACGATAATTTCATCGAGCTTGGCATGGATGGCAGCAGTGTCGCGATAACCCTGGATCAGAACAACGCC
Source organism: Mesorhizobium sp. M0833 (assembly GCF_040319905.1). Classification (NCBI taxonomy): domain Bacteria; kingdom Pseudomonadati; phylum Pseudomonadota; class Alphaproteobacteria; order Hyphomicrobiales; family Phyllobacteriaceae; genus Mesorhizobium; species Mesorhizobium sp. M0833. The sequence goes on from NZ_JAMYOQ010000023.1 coordinate 82,843, forward strand.
GGTAATCACAATCGCAGCTACTGAAAGCGCATAGGTGATTACGCTTGTTAGGCCGAAAGGGACCATCGCAGTGCAGGCTATCATGGCCACGATGATCAGATAAAAGCCTGGCGGCCGGGACAGAAAATCAGCAATTACAAAGAGAAATCGGTTCATGTGAATCCCCAACCAAATGATGAAATCCGATTCGGGCTCGTTTTTGGGTGCTCGTCAATGCGGTCCGAAATGCGGACGGCTCTCGCCATGAGCCAGCGGAATAAGGAGCCCGGACTGTGCATGAAAGGTTGCTGTGCAGTCTCCTTACTTTTCCCTCCTGCGGGAATGTGGCGTCCCATCATCCTCTCCGGATAGGACGTGAGGGTTGGCTTACTTAGTCACCTGCTTTCGCTGTCGCCAGCGGTGCCATAAGATGCGCAAGCTGGCATCGCAAGCCGCCGCGGCAGGCGCCGTTGCGTCGGCTCTTCTGTCTGTGGGTCGCCTTCGGCTTCCCAGCCTTCGCCGCCGTACTCGGGATTCTGTGGCTGATAATCGCGCGGCCTCAGATCAGGTGGTAGGTCGCAGGC